>NZ_JRFU01000122.1 GCF_003122485.1 Eubacterium ramulus | reverse complement strand
AATCGGCAGATAAAATCAATATGTATGACATCTACCGAGCTGTAGAGGGCGATAAGCCGCTGCTTCACCTGGACACAGATACCAATCCGGATTGTGGAATCGGTATCAACATTCAATTCGCTATTGGGGACTTCTATCATGAAATTCAAAATATGGTAGATGAAAAAATGAAATCCATTACATTGCAGGATATTATTGATCGGTATTATTTTAAAATCGGAAAAGTTAAAAATCTTTAACTAATCAAAAATAGCAAGCACTGCCTGTGTCATGACACAGGCGAAATCCCCCACACTTTCCTATCGTCTGTGTGGTTAAATTTCCATAGGGAAATATCCCTAACCCTCTTTCGATTTTTCTTCGGTTTTCCGTTGGAATACCTTGACCTTTCCTACTGTCTTTGCTGCAATTTGCCTTAGGTAGTTACACCCAAAATTGAATTAAACACGAAACAGACTGTTGTAAAAACCGAACATTTTACAGCAGTTTTTTTGTACCCATTTTCAGGAAGGACGTGACTCAATAACAAACAGAAACCTCACCAATCCGGTCTTTTAACAAAATAAGTACAATTTACGGCGGGCAACTTGCCCGCCGTAAATCTTTAAATTATGCTTTGATTTTTCCATAAAATATTTTACTTACTTTGTTTTTCATGAGTATGAATACAATTTTTACTTATTTCCGTATCTGCGAAAACTCTTATAAATAAAAGGCAGTAAGGCTATTGCCATCACTGTATACATTACCATTACAAGCGGAATTTGTCGAAATACACAATTCCCAATCTGATAAATAAGTGGGACTTTTACACTTGCCTGTACATTTGTCAAAATTGTTGGTATCAAATTGAAAAGCGTTGTATACCCAGAAAGTGCCCGTCCTATAAATGGCAATAAGCAATATAAAAAGAACGGAATGCAAACAGCGACACTAATTGTATGCATTTTAGCCGCTACTAACATAGACACTACAGCCGCCAGCATACTGGCTATAAATCCACATACAACTGTCAACAAATAGTATTGTCCATATGACATAATGTAAATACTATATGCCTGATACATTTGATAAGGTGTATTCATACCACTGGTTCCCATAATTCCAAAACAAATCACACTAAGTAATATAATTCCCATACAATAAATCATAACTGTCGTAGCTATTCCTGCCAGTATTTTTGTTTTAACAGCTTTTGTACGTCCATACTTTGTAGAGAAAAATACTGCATCTGCTTTTGTCTGAAAATCATCTGCAAATATTCCAGCACAAATAAAACCAACTATGATTGCCAGAATAATAGAATACGTTTCTACATACATAATCATAGTATCCCATGAACTATAAGATTCGTATTCTACTGGTAATTTTATTTCATTATATTTCTTTTCCAAGTATTTTTTCTGTACAGAAGTCTTTCCATATTCTTCTGCCATCTTTTTCATATTTTTATGATAAGTGTCATAGAACTCTTGCACATTTTCTTCTGTAATTTGGTTCAGAACACTTTCATCGTATTCTGCATCCGGTGTTAATACCGATATTATAAATCCCCTAATCTCATCTATCGGTTGCAATGTCGTTCCGTAAATTGCATTTTCTTCCTCTGAGGATTGTGTCATCGCATTTTTATTTTGTTCTATAACTTTTCCAAGTTCATCTTCTGTCAATGTACCCTTCCATGCTCGTCTGTTATCTGTAAGTTTTCTTGTTGCCATAATTCCAGTACTAGCATTTCCATTCTCATCCACATAGCGATTGCTTGTAACTGCAAATCCGCTAAAAATGACAGCAAGTATCAATGCCAATCCGATTGCAAATACATTAATTTTCTTTGAAAAAATTCGTTTCAATTCTAATTTAAGCATCTTGTTTTTCCTCCGATTTTTCTCCAAAATAAAATAGAAATGCATCTTCCAGATTTTTTTCTACAGCCACAGCATCTTCTGTTGGCTTTTCTATTGAAATAATTCTAAGCTCTGCTCCGGTTTTTGTTGTTTTTATATTTCCAACCAAATATTCATTCATATATTTGTCTATCATACTTCTCGAAACATTACATTGCCATACCTTTTCTTTCATAGAAGATACTAAATCTTCCGCAGTACCTGCATAAAAAAGTTCTCCATCTTTCATTAACATAATGTTATTCGCAATGTACTCAATATCCGATACAATATGTGTAGACAAGAGCACCAAACGTTCTTCCGACAATTCACTAATCAAATTACGAAAACGTATTCTTTCATTCGGGTCTAATCCAGCGGTAGGTTCGTCCAGGACAAGAATTTGCGGATCGTTTAACATCGCCTGTGCTATTCCTACACGTCTAACCATTCCTCCAGACAAATTCTTCATTTTTCTTTTACTGAATTTTTCCATTCCTACTTGATTTAATAATTGCTTCACTTTTTTTCTGGCAAACGGCATTTTTAACCCTTTTATAGAAGAAATGTACATCATATAATCATATACGGTCAAATCTGGATAATATCCAAAATCCTGTGGTAAATATCCCAGAACTTCTCGATATTCACCTCCTAGTTTCCATATATCTTTACCATTCCATAATATTTGTCCTTCTGATGGTTGAACAATCGTACAAAGCATACGCATTAATGTGGTCTTTCCTGCTCCATTTACTCCAAGCAGTCCATAAATTCCTTTTTCCATAACACAATTCACTTTATTAACAGCATTTACTTCTCCGTATTGTTTTGTTACATTTTTAAATTCTAATTTCATACGTGTAATCCTCCAAAATTTTTTCATCAAATACCAATGACTTCTGAACACAAAAAACAAAATATACAAAAGTCAATATCAGCATAGCCACCCATACCGGAGTTACAATTTTCTGATAAATAACATCATTTGCAACAATCATCATCCATAAACCAACCCATACCAGACAGGAAAGCACTGCTATATATTCTGATTTTTCCCATCTGCTGTACAATACACGAAAACATATACAACATGAAACATTTACCGGAAGCAAAAAATTAACCACCAAATCACTTAACGAGAGTATTGTTGTTTGATATGTAATTGCCAAAAACACCATAACGATCACCAGATCCACTACTCCAAACATTAACATTCTTGCTGTACAAATCTGACGCAGTGTATAATAAGACGCCTGCTCAATTTCAATCGCACCATTTCTTCTGTTTTTCCAAATTTCCGGGACAATCAGAACCACAAATATTGTGGCAGATATTCCCATAATCCTCATCATATCTTTTATGTCTGACGTATAATTACTCAACCATATCCATAGACACATAAGAATACAACCTTGTAAAATCCACCATCTTTTTTTTATGAATTTTGTCTGCTCATACAAAAATTCAAAATAAGATGTTCTATGCGATTGTTTCGATAAAATTGACTCTGACAGAATATTCTGACATGCTTTTACTGTTCTGTTTTCTGCTTCAATCATTACATATTTTTTTTCAATCTCCTCTTTATATTCCTTTATTTGTTGCTTATATTTCATCATAGTTTTTCACCTCCAACTCTTTCATCAAAAGTTCTTTTGCTCTTCCAATTCGATATTTTACAAGCGAAAGTTTTATGTGAAGTAATTCTGCAATTTCTCTTTGCTTCAATTCTTGAAAAAAATATAAAACTGCCGTTTCTCTAATTTCTTCCGGTAACTTTCTCACTGCCTGTTCAATAGTTAATCGGACTCCTAGCTCTTCTACATGATTTTTACTACTGTCCTCTGATTTTAGCAGTTCCTCTGATGGAATATCTTTTTTCTTTTTGTAATAATTTTTAACGGTATTTCCGGCAATTGTATAAAGATAATTCTTAACTTTTCCATATTCTTTATATCTATATAAATTGGAAAAGAAACGTGTAAACACTTCTTGTGTCAAATCCTCTGCCTCATATGGATCATTGATATGTAGCAAACAATATTGATATATACTTGAGTAATATTTTTTGACCAGTTTTTCACACGCATCTTCATCTCCTGCTCTTGCTAGATGTACTAACAAAGAATCAGTTTTGTATTCCATTCGCAAATTTGCCTCCCTCTGTTTTCTAAAAAATATAACAATCCTACTATAAAAAAAGTTAGGATTTTCTTTTGTTTTTATTTATATTTTTCTAAATATTCTTCCAAACATAAATTTTCTTCTTTCATTATTTTAATGACAGTCGTTCCAACATAACGGTAATGCCATGGTTCATTACTAATTCCTGTTATATCCGTTTTATCTTCCGGGTAACGTTTTACAAACCCATATTTATATGCATTTTCGTCTAACCATTGATATACTTTTTCAGAAGAACATTTGTCAGTATCCGCATTAATATCAACACTCAGTCCTAATTGGTGTTCGCTTGTATCGGGAATTGCAACATATTTCTCGGCTCTTTTTTTTGCTTCTTTCGCAGAATATCCTTGTTTTTCATATTCATTGATTTTCTCGTCCATAATTTTTTGTTGTTCTTCTGTTGTTCGATATCCTTCTCTAACAAACAGTGCCAGCCCCTCAGCTCTTGCATCATTAAACATTTGTTGTAATTCTGGATAAATCCGTGAATCTACTTTTTTACCATTCGATAATTCTGTCAATTCTACTTGATAATTATTTGGAATATAATGATTTCGATTGACCAAAATAAGATTCCATTCACCCGAAGTGTCTGCAAAGGACTTTTCTGACTGCAAAATTTTCGGTAATGTTAATTCTCCAACCTGCACATCGATTTTTATTGTTCTCCACATTACAACGGTTATTATGATAGCCATTAAAAGAATGAATACTCGTAAAATATTCTTTCTTCTACGATTGCTGTATCTTCTTTTGTTCATTTTCTCTCCCACACTTTCATTATCAAAATATTTCTACTTTTAATATAATTAACAACCAAAACGACAAAAGAGTTAGTATCTAAACTTATTTATCAATAAAAAGTTTATTTTTTCTCAATTCCAGCTCAATTTCCCCTCAATGCCTTTTTCCTCCGATTTTCGTATGCTTATCCCACAGCAGAGCAGTACCACACCGGTACGACCTGCTGAATCAATCAATACGAAAAAAGGAGGGGATAAACCATGCAGAACAATATCCGCAACACAAACCTGCGCTTTAATCTGGACAAAGAACAGCAGCGGAGAGCCTGGGAATATTTACAGACGATGGACAGGCAGGATTTTAAATCTTACAGTCAGGTAATCTCTCTTGCACTGGTAGATTATTTTGACCGCTACTACCGCACACAGGCTGATCCTTATCTGGAAACAAGAGAATGATTATTTTTCACTGACAGTGGTACTACTCTCTTTCCTCATTTATTACCAGAAATATGCCACTGTCAGTTATCTAAAACCATAGTACCAAACCAAAAGATTTTAAAACCAAAACTGCCCGGATACGGGCATAAAAAGGAGGTGCCAGATATGGCAGATAAAAGAATCATGACACCAGAAGAAAAAGCACTTTTACAGGCAGGACACCGCCAAGAAGAAGCCGAAGCAAGAAATCGCAAAAAAGAACGTGATGCCAGAACACACCGATTAGTCCAGGAAAGGAAAAACGTACCGCTTTGAGCAGAAAACGCATACCGCTAAATCAGAATGAATGTACCGCTGATTTCAGAATAGGCGTACCGTTCGAGCAGAATTTGCACTTTATTTTTAACTACAACTATTCTTGTTAATACACTCCCAACAAGTGGACTCACCACAAACAGAATCACACTGAAAAACAATGTTCCATCAACCAGATGCTTGGAGACAAAAGCAGCTATCAAGCACAACTACAGCTCAACATTGCCTCAGCCATTCGAGCTTCGCAGGCAACTTCCGTTGAGAACATCGACGAGAAGCTGATGGCCTTACAGCAGGAGCTTATCCAGAAAGCCCAGAGCAAAGAAGCCTATGACGAAATTGCTGATGAAATATTCAGGCTTCGAGAACTCCGCCAGCAAACCACCGTCGATACTGCCGCAAGAGACGAGCAGATAAAGCGAATCAATGACCTGCAGGATTATCTTGCACAGCAGACTATCCACCTCACCGAATTTGACGAATCGCTGGTGCGACGCTGGATCAAACAGATAACCATCTGGGATGACCACATCACAATTGAATTGAAATCTGGCGTCAGCATTGATGTAGATGCATGAGTTCCATAGACGCACGAAACCCTCCTGACCGTGATGGCCGGGAGGGTTATTTTTATGTTTGTTTATTTATTCTTTCTTTTATATTCTGTTCATATTGTGCGTATGTTGAAATGAGTCCGTTTTCAACTGTTGCATTTGTGTATGTGTAATCATACCATTTTTCCGGTTTATCAAGCTGTTCTTTTAATTCAGGTAATAAACTAGTGTTCTGTAAAATCATGCATTCAATAGCTCTAAGAGGAAGAACCTTGATATGGCTACATATGTAATTCTTCTCCTCTTCAGATAAAGTAGCTGTTTCTTCAAGAAGTGCGTACACTTTTTCATAGACTTTTTTTCTAGAAACTACAGCGTCCTCTAACACGACCACAATACCATATATATTGTCTTTTGAATATACCTTGTCCAACTGAAATAATCCCTGCAGATAATTTTTAACCTGATTATAAATCTGAATTACGTCTTCAGCATAAATCCTTACATCATTTTCTATCTCAGCAGCATCAAATTTTCTAAGCTTTAAGCTAGGTGTAATTGCTTTTGTATCATAAAAAATAACTGCATCGCCTTCTGCTGCAATGACATCTGAGGTCAGCAACTTGTCTTTTCCTTTTCGATATTCTATCTCCGGCGAAACCCATGTAACTGAATCAAGTTGCGAAACAATATCATACAAATAGCCTTCAATTACTTCTTTGCCTATTGCTCTACGAAGCTTACCATCACCCAAAGTTATGCGATTTAACATTGATTCCGTTACCGCATTAATCACTAGATATGGTGATGGAACGTAGGTGAAGTCCTGCCCAGATATAAACGGATACAGATACTGGATTTTTAATCCATAATACTGGTCAATTATATTATCTTTATACAGTGAAAATAACTGTTTTTTGTATTCTTCTTTTTCAATAGATAACAAACGTAAAGCATCTTTGTCAGCAAAAGCTTTTGTTAAAAAAATTTGTAATTCAGTCGGTGGAATCACATCTTGAGCTTCTTTACTAAATCCGAGAAATACCATAAAAGCAAACTCCTCTAATCGTTCATAATCGGCTCCCATCTTATCAAAGAACACTTTTTTCATATCTAATTTGTCATTTTGAAAGGTAAAGAAATAATGATATCTATATAGCTTCTGTAGAAACACTCCTTGCACAGGGAATTGCTGTAATGCAGATATCATCATAAAGGCTTCAGGGTACTCACCGCTCTCTTCAGCCGCAGTTAAGCCACTATGCCAATAATTTCTAATAAGAGTGATGGTGTCAGCGAATGTTTTACCATCAAGTTTCTCCGAGGCATCATCGTTATCATATACAATAGAATATGCAGCAAACGCTTCGATCTCCCAAGGCATTATGTTTTCTTTATAAGCCTTGACCATATCCACTTGAGAGCAGGTCATTATCCTGCTTGAAAACTGTTGACAAGCTAACAGCTTACTTTCAAGCGTAAACTTTTCAAGTACTTTTAAGAAGTCCAAACTGCTATGAACTAAGTTTTCTTTCATAGACAATACTGCCTCCTTCCACATCATCTATTCCACTGCCAAGTCTGTCGCTTAATATCGAGTGGCTTAAACTGCGGTCGGCTCTGATAGCAATTCCAGTGCCACAACCTATGACATCTAATCCACAGCCTAAACCCTACCGCTATTTTCCGACCATCCACTTTTTCTCCAGTCAGACTAAAAAGTAGATATGTTTCCATACAAGAAAACCGAGCTTTCCGCAAGGCTTCCCTGATGATACTAACCTTACAAAAAGTCCGGAAATACGCCACTTATCAGCCTTTATTTATCTTTTCTTGACAGCAAACAAACCGTCTCGACGTGCACAGTTCCAGGGAACATATCGATGCAGCAGATCCGCTCTACTTGATATCCCTGTGCCTGCAAAATCTCGAGATCCCGCTGCAGGCTGGTCGGTTTACAGGAAATGTAGATCATACGATCTACGCCATATCGGATAATTTTTTCCAGAGCTTTCGGATGAATTCCCTCACGAGGTGGATCCAGAACTATAAAGTCCGGTTTTTCCTCGATGGAATCCAGCACTTTCAATACATCCCCGGCGATAAAATCGCAGTTATCCAGCTGATTTAACTGTGCATTTTCTTTCGCCGCTTCCACTGCTTCTTCTACAATTTCCACGCCGATCACATGTTTTGCTGCCGGAGCCAGAATCTGTGCAATCGTTCCGGTTCCGCTGTACAGATCGTATACAATCTTGTCTGCTTTTTCATCCAGGCTGTCCCCGATATATTCACGGGCAGTCTGATACAGAACCTCTGCGCCCAGAGAGTTGGTCTGGAAAAAGGAGAACGGAGAAATCCGGAATTTCAGTACCAGTAATTCTTCATAGAAAAAGTCCTGACCATACAAAATCTCAGTACCTTCGTTTTTCACTGCATCTGCCACACTGTCATTTTTTGTATGCAAAATGCCGGCAATACTGCCATCCAGTTCCAGGCTCAGAAGCTGCTCTTTCCATCCATTCAACAATGTATTTTCTTCTATACCGCTCTCTCCTGTGCTGATTTCCTGTGTCGTCGTAATCAGATCAATCAGAATCTCTTCTGTCTTTACTGCCTTTCGCACAAGCAGATGACGCAGATAGCCTTCATGACGCATGCGATGGTAAAACGGAATCTCCCGCTCTCTGAAGTATTCCACAGTCGCAGCCAGAATCTTACGGTAATCATCATCCACGATCTTGCATCCATCTACCGTCACAATATCATAAAAACTGCCGCGTTTATGCATACCAAGTGCCAGCGGACCATCTTTGACTTCATCTCCAAAAGTATATTCCATTTTGTTACGATAGCCGAACTGACGCGGACTTTTACGGATTCCTTCAAAAATATCTTCGGCATTCGGCACCACCACTTTCATCAATTCCAGTACCTGTCCGGCTTTTAATTTCAACTGTTCTTCATAAGGCAATGTCTGATAATTACATCCCCCACAGACTCCGTAATGCGGGCAGTTTGCCTGTTCCTGCTCCAGTTCAGATTTTTCCAATATTTCCAGCAGACGACCTTCTGCCTTTCCTTTTCGCTTCTTGTTGATCACAAACGAAACGTTCTGTCCCGGAAGCGTGTTTTTTACCGTCACTTCACTGTCTTCTACTTTTACAATTCCTTTATTTGGAAATTTCACTTTTTCTACAATGCCTTCGCACATCTGTCCTTTTTTCAATCTTTTTTCCTCACTCGTTTTCGTCTATTTATTATCAAATTAGAGTTCTATCTCAAAGCAACTTCTATATAAAATTTATAATAGAAAATACACTTTCATGCAAGCACCAATCACATTATCTGCCAATATGTTATCAATAAATTCATCATCTAAAAAACGCCCACTCGCATCTGTGAGTGGGCGTTCCAATACGAATTACATGTCGATACAAAGATTACAGGGTTTGCTGCTCACCGCCTGCAGAAGCGGGGGGGTATCTCCCATTCTATGTACCAATCAGCATCAATGCTTAGTCTTAGTCTTCCTCTTCGTATTCATCATCCTCATCATCGAAGAAGTCATCTTCGAACTCGTCTTCAAATTCATCTTCAAAATCATCCATGTAATCAGGAGCAAAGAACTTGTAAATATAATGTGCTGCTACAACTACAGCTGCAACTGCTCCAACGATGGCAAGAATCCAAAGTAATTTTGTCTTTCTTTCCTCGTCGATCTTCTTGGAAAATAACTCGTTTAATTTTGCAATACTGATTAAATCATTATTCATGTCATTCACTCCTTCTAATACATATATGATGCTTCCCTCTCGCAGTATGTAATTATCGACCGTTTCACCTGTACAATATGTCATATATTACCATAATTTTGTCTCACTTCATACCGCTCATTGTTATAGTAAAGTATATCATACCTTCTGCAATTTTGCAAACGATGCGAACATTTTCTTGGTACCAAAATCATCAAAATCTACGGTAACTTCATAGTCTCTGCCACCGGATACAATCTGTCTGACAATGCCCTCACCAAATTTTCCATGACGCACCCGGTCACCTTCTGCATAGGCCAGTTTGCCGAGGTTTGTTCCTCCGCCAAACTGCTGCGGTTTTTTCTGTCCCAGACCGTAAGACTGAAAATAAGACATTCCTCCCGCCGGTTTTGATGTACCTGCAGTGCTGCCATACGGTTTTCTGGCAAAATTCTGCTTCACGGCACCGAGATCCTTGATCGGTTCTTCCTTCCGTGGACGATCCTCACGCACCTGTCCCTGAAGCAGACTCTTGGGTATCTCCTTTACAAAACGGGACACTTTATGATACTGCGTCTCTCCCCTGGTCATACGCACCCGGGCACTTGTCAGTGTCAGATGTTCTCTGGCTCTTGTGATTCCCACATAACACAGACGGCGCTCCTCTTCCACTTCCGTCGGATCGTCAGATGTGATCGTCATATAGCTCGGGAACAGTCCATCCTCCATCCCAGCCAGATAGACATTCGGGAATTCCAGACCTTTTGCACTGTGCAGTGTCATCAATACCACATAATCACTGCCTTCTTCCAGATTATCAATATCCGCGATCAGTGCCACTTCTTCCAGAAATCCACTCAGCATCGGATGCTCTTCATTTTCCTCATAGGCAACAATCTTACTGATCAACTCATCAATATTCTCGATACGGGCTCTGGCCTCATCCGTGCCCTCCGCATCCAGTTCTGCCACATAACCGGTATCTTCTATAATTTCATCCATCAGCTGCTCCAGGCTGATATATGGAAGTTTGCTGCGCAGTGTCTGAATAAATGTTACAAATGGCCGGATCTTTGCCGCCGTTGCTTTGCTCAGTTTCGGAATATCCTCCGCCTGTTTTAATGCCGCATAAAAGCTCATGCCGTTTTCATCTGCATAATCCTGTACTTTTGTAATTGTCGTTGCGCCAATGCCACGCTTTGGCACATTAATGATTCGTTTTACCGCCAGATCATCCTGCGCATTATCAATGGTTTTCAGATAACTGAGCAGGTCTTTGATTTCCTTTCGGGCATAGAAGTTGACACCACCGACAATCTTGTAGGGAATATTTTCCCGTACAAAACGCTCCTCCAGAAGTCGGGACTGTGCATTGGTACGATACAGAACTGCACTGTCTCCATAGGAAAAAACACCCTTCCGCACAAAGGAATTGATGCTGTGAGCGATATATTCCGCCTCATCATAAGCGGTATCAAAATCTTTACATTCGATTTTGTCACCGGCATCCTGCTGGGTCCAGAGCGCTTTTGCTTTTCTTCCCACATTATTTCTGATCACGGCATTGGCTGCATCCAGAATATTCTGGGTGGAACGGTAATTTTCCTCCAGTTTGATGACTTTCGCATCCGGGAAATACTGCTCAAAATTTAAAATATTATGAATGTTAGCTCCCCGGAATTTATAAATAGACTGATCATCGTCACCCACCACACAGAGGTTGCGGTATTTGGATGCAAGTAAGCGCACCAGCTCAAACTGAGCCGTATTCGTATCCTGATACTCATCCACCATAATATAACGCAGACGCTCCTGATAAGAATCCAGTACTTCCGGATCATTTTTAAATAATTCCACGCATTTCATGATCAGATCATCAAAATCAAGGGCATTATTTTTCTTCAGCGTCTGCTGATATTCCCGGTATACCTGTGCCTGTTTCTGCTTGGCATAATCACCTGCTGCTCGCAGAGTAAATTCTTCCGGCGAAATCAGCTCATTTTTTGCCGATGAAATCACATTTAAAAGTGCCCGCTCTTTCGTCTTCTTCGTATCAATCTGCAGACGCTTGCATACCTCTTTCATCACCGTTTTCTGATCATCTGCATCATAAATCGTAAAACGGTTGTCATATCCCAGACGATCAATGTATCTGCGCAGGATCCGCACACAACTGGAATGAAATGTGGACACCCAGATACTCTCCGAGCCAAATCCCACCAGATCATCAATTCGTTCCCGCATCTCCGCTGCTGCTTTATTCGTAAATGTAATTGCCATAATATGATATGGATTCACACCTTTTTCTTCTATCAGATAAGCCGTTCTGTGCGTCAGAACCCTTGTCTTGCCGGAACCGGCTCCCGCCAGTACCAGCACCGGTCCTTCCGTCTGAAAAACCGCTTCCTGCTGCTGTGCATTCAGCAAATCATATTTGTCCATGCTGCCTCCCACCTGACTTTCAGACACGCACATCTTTTTCTGTAATGCAAAAATGCCATAACATTTTGCTGTCAAATGCGCGTCATGCAACGCATAACAGATTCTTTTTCGCATGCCTGTCTCACTATCGAACATATTTTCTAATCTTGTGCTATCATATCATAGAGCCTGTCTGTGCGTCAACATACTCCTGATCTGTATCAGTGCAATTTCATTTGGTTCCAGTTCCAGCGTAAACTGCAGACCATTTTTCTCTGTATTCTGATGAAAACGTTCCACCTTGGGCTGACAGCATCGTTGCAGATATTCCATATCCTCATTTGACAGATTTTTTGCAAAATCCAGTTGCTCCCACAATTGCATGATACTTCCGGATTTATCATTCACCCGCAAGATCCGGATCTGACAGGTCGCATCCTGTACACCTTCCAGACAGATCTGCAACTGTTTCCTGTTCTGATCAGCAAAACATTTTCTGACCGTTTCCTTATTTATCTGATTTTCTGCTGAATAGTAATAAAACTGACTCAGTGGTCTCATATTGTGACATGCGATTGCCCAGTTTCCCTTTCCATCCGTTGTAATCATCCCATGCTCATTTCCAAGATCAGCAGTCTCATACAATTCTTTCATAAACTGGAAAGCCACTCCGGCCGGTTTCATAATTTTATCTCTGGTCAGAATGCCTTTTCCGCCAAATAAAAATGCATTAGAATCATAAAATTCCGACATCATATCAGTTCCACTCTGATATCCGATCACATCAACCATACCTCGAATATCACACAGATTTTTCAGTACATAAGCTCCCTGATAGCAGGAATCTGACAGACTGCACCGGTCTGATACGGTCTTATTCCATTCGCTGATGCAGATTTCTGCCTGTTCAAATCCAGACTGTTGCATCCAATCTCTCAGACGTTTTATCCGATCCGAAAGTACAGAAGGATTGGTGCTTTTCTGACGGAATCCGTTCTGTTCTTCCATCCGTTCCATTCCGGTTCCATCCGCTGGACGATTTTCAGGTTCATTCACCACATAATCATATTCCATCATTGATATAAAATCAGGCCGGATCATATCCTGTGCCGCCCATTGCCGGAAAAAGTGATTTTCCGTCTGGTCTGACATACATCCCGGAAATATCCCGGGACCTCCCAATTGCATGCCCGGTATTTTTTTCTTCATCAGTCTTCCGGTCTCAGCAAAAATCTGAAAAAAGCTCTCCTGTACGGAACATCCACTGATCTGATAACCACCATACCACACTTCCACTTTCCATTTTTCCAGACATTCTCTTCCATAACGTTCCAGCCAGTGTGTCAGCACAGATGACCACAGTCTCTGCCACGCCTCCAGACTGTCAAACATAACCGTTCCTTTTTCATATATCATTGTATCATTGACATCAGCATTGACACGTTGTTCTTTTTTATCCAGATCAAGAAATGGGATCATATGTAATTCCAGTATCAGATCCAGCACCTGATCCAGTTTACGGAAATTATACGCTCCCTGCACATGCGCAATATCAATCATCAGGTCTCTGGAAAAAATATCCCAGATACGGACATAATCAAACTGACATTTTCTCTGTAAAATACGCAAATGCTCCTGCATCTCACGGTCAAGCAGATCTGCTGCACGACCTATATTGATCATCGTCTGCGTCTGTCTGCTATTTTTCTGTAGCTGCTCCACAGAAACATGTATGCTTCTGGATGTGTGGTCGGATCTGTTCTGCTCCCTCACAGACGGTCTGATATATTGCTCCAGACGCGCTGCCTTTTCCTGCCTGTTTTCTTCTGTCCCTGCAGCAGACACACGCTGTTCCCGATATTCCATCGGTGACATTCCATATTTCTTTTTAAATTCCCGGTAGAAAAATCCCGGGCTGGAGAAACCGCTTTCATAGATAATCTGCGTAATGCTGTTTTCTGTATGCTGTAAATCTTCCCTCGCATGTGACAGACGGATTTTTTTCACATAATCCGAAAATTTCATTCCAAATTTCTGTCTCACATACCGTGACAGATATCCCTCTGACAGATACAGCTGTCCGGCCAGTTCCTTCAGACTGACCGCTTTTGCATAATTATGATGCACATACAGACTGATCTGATGCATCCGTACATCCTCATTCTGCGAATTTGCTCTGCCAGACAGATCACTGCATCTGTAGTGCTGCATCAAAAATTCCAGTAACTGATAATACTGTGCTTTTATTTCTGTCAGCAAAATTGAGGCCCGCTCCATCTTCTGTTCCAGTTTCCAGTAATTCGTCAGCATAGACTGCAGCATACTTTTGATTTCATTACATCTTTCCGGTTCCTGAGACATCGGGTCCGAAACCAGTACCAGCTGTTTTTCCGCACACTCTGCCAGCTGTTCCCCTGGATAGGTAACACTGACAAAAAAGATATTTTTGCTGCAGGAAAAAGAATATCTGTCACCAATATTCAAAAAAACCAGATCATCCGACAATAATTCCATTCTTTTCCCATTCAGGTTCATCGTCATTTTTCCATCCAGAACCAACAGTATCTGAATTTCATCACAATATGCACATTCTCCGGATCTGTCAATTCGAACCTGCATCATAGAATACATATATTTTAATTCTGTCACTTTTCCCGTTCCCCCCCCTGATTTTTCCGGACATTGTTCCGATCATCTCACTCATGTTTTTATTGTACCATATCTGCACTTCTGTGACAAAATTTCAGGCATAAAAGCAAATCGCCCGGACCGTTTCTGCGATCGGGGCGATTGTGCATCTGACAAATGATTTTGCTGACATATTTCTGTTCTGAATGAAACCATTTGTTTATTTTATTAAATTTTTCATCATCTTCAGATGGCGGCGCAGCATCTCAATGGAATGATCTGAATTATACTCCTCATATTCAGAAACAATATAACCATCATAATCTGAATTTTTCACTACATCCAGAATGTCTCCATATGGAATCGCTGATTCTTCCAGATTTTCATATACATAATGATATTTGCCATGCATATGGAAACAATAGGGCAGAATTTCACGAAGCCCCTGTAACTCTTTGCTGATATCTTTCTGGAATTTCATAAAGTTGTACATATCCTGCATACAATACAACTCTGCTTCTTTTCCACCGGCTGCCTTCAGCTGCTCTATTGCTTTCTCATAAGGTACTTCTTCATATTTCATATCCCGTGCCATCTCCAACAATTTGACATCTGCACCTTTTGCCAGGGCCTGATCCCAGTTTGGTTTGTTCGGCTTGGTAGCGAAACATCCAAAATCCGGTACGAAACCAATGTATTTTGAACCGCTTTCGCTGATGGCCTGACGAAATTCCTGAATTGCAGGCGTAATTGGAGAATCCGGATTATGAATCTCGATGCCGACCTTGATGTCGTATTCCTCCGCATAAGGTGCCAGCCGCACCAGGTTTTCCGGTCCGATCAGGAACTGCTCGCGAATTACTTTACATCCCATTTTATGTGCATTTTTCAGATCTCTGATCGCCATATCCAGCATTTCATCATCGTTCAGTCTGCGATCTCCACGAAGTCCGCAGTCCATATTGGCTCCATAACAGATCGCTTCCATATCATAAGCTCTGCAGATTGCCTGAAATTCTCCCAGAAACTTATCACTGATAAACGGATAAGATGGTATCATCTGGGTTGAAACAATTTCGAATCCCTCTGCGCCAAGTTCTTTCGCCGTGCGAATGCAGTCTTCCAACGTCATGATTCCTTTGCAGTACTCTGTGGAAAACGAATATAATGTAACACCTAATTTTATCTTGCTCATCTTGTTCTCCTCCTAAATTTCAGCTAATGTCAGTACTTTTCTTCCGCAGCTGTCGATTGGCATATACAAATCCGGACCAACTATCATATATGGACTTCTGAAATACAGAATAAAATTGATATCATGCTCACCTGCCGTAAATCCGCCCTTTTTCAACACTTTGATCGTAGCCGGTTCTGCAATCGGCCAGAATACAGAAACCAGATCGTGAAGCTGTGCAATGCCGTACTCTTCGTCTCTCAGGCAGAAACTGATTGCTTCCTGCGAAATCTTTTCTCCGTCAATTTCAACTTCCAGTCTGTCAATAACTGAGAGGAAATGTCCTCTGTAATAGCTGAGTCTCACATCAAACTGACAGCCTGCTTTTTTTCCGTTTACATACAGATGTTTCAGAGAATCATCACATACTACATCCACAAAATTCAGTCTCAATGGTATTGCTTTTGCTGTTGCCATTTTTCATTTCTCCTTCCATTTACCATAATGTTTTAAGCCTTTGCTGTGTTGCTTTCTGTTGTATTTATTATGTCATGAAAGAAGTGTACAAAAAATAACAGGCCATGCCTTTTTCATAACGGATTCTGACCTGTTTTTATCGATTCTGTGATTCACTCTAAGAAGTATCAAAATATGTCAGTCATATTTTGATGTTATACATTTTATCCACGCTTCTCCTTTTGGGGACTTCCGTCAATAACCTCATTGCAAAAACACGATGCTGATTACATTTTACATTCGTTTTGTCCATATCCTTGATTTCAATTATCCATATCTTTCTTTGTAATTTCCATGTATCATAAGGATACAGAAATGAACAGAAACTTACAGATTTTATCAGGATATACACTCAGATTTTTACAGACATATCTTATAAACTTCTGAGCATTCATCCATCATTCAGGAGGATTTTTACAATGGCAAAAGTACTTGCACTCTCTTTTGGACGTAAGATGTCCAACACTGACGTAATGTTAAAAGAAGTATTGAAAAAATGTGAAGAAGCCGGTCATGAGATCAAATTTATGAGACCGGATGACCTTGAGATCAAACCATGTATCGGTTGCTGCGGATGTGTCGTAGGAATCATGTCAGGCAGAACAAACGGTGCCTGTGTATTCAAAGATGATTTCCATCTTGTAGAGGATGCTTACTATGATGCAGACGCTGTCATCATTGGTTCTCCGGTATACGAGACATCTCCAAGTGGTACCTTCAAGACATTCTGCGACCGTTTCGGTCCATCCCACGATCTGGCATTCCTGACAGAGGCAAAAAAAGAGCGTATCGCTCAGGGCAATGAACTGCTTCCGGACGAACGTGTATTCAAACCGCGTGTGGGCGCACTGGTTGGCGTTGGCGGTGCTATGACAGAGAACTGGACCATCATGACCATTCCGATTATGTATGAATCCATGATGTCTGCAGGTGTCGATGTCATTGATACTCATGTATACTATGGTGCAATGGCTGTGGATCACGTTCTTGGCGTTCCGGCTCAGATGGAGCGTATGGACAAGATGGCTCAGAATATTATCGATGCACTGGCTGCTCAGACAGATGAAGAGCGTACAAAATGGCGTGGTGCTGACAATTATGCATGTCCGGTCTGTCACCAGAGCATGGTTCGCGTGACACCTGGTACTGACCTGGTAGAATGTGCCATCTGCGGTATCAACGGAAAAATCGAGATGGTAGACGGTAAAGCAACCTATACATTTTCCGAAGAAGAACAGCTTCGTTCCAGAATGAACTACGGTGGCAAATTAGAGCACAGAAATGAGATTGCACATGGTGCCATGACTCAGAAACGCACAGAAAATCTGGCTGAGCTGAAGAAATCATACCTTCATATCGGTGAATAAATCTCTCTCTGATTCAAGAATGCCCCGGCATTCCTGCTGCGAGATATGTGTCATACAACAGATGATGTATGCAAAATTCCATACCCAGGAGGATTTCTCTGTATTGTAAAATCCATAAAAAATTGCCAGCTCCATAAAAATTGGAACTGGCATTTTTTTATTATTTTATGCAATCTCCTCCGGGCGTCCAAGACATTTACGCATCAGCACATGATTTTTCGCGCATACAGAACAGTGCTCCCGTTTTTTTATACGCTTTGAAATCCGTTCTATCTGCACAGAAGCATTCTGCGTTCATTATCAACACCAAACATATGCGCCATATTTCCCATACCGCTGCCGTCATACTCTTTCTCTAAGGCGCCATTGTAATTTAATACCCATCCAAACTGCAGGCTTACATCATGATATCCGATGGAGAGTCCGCCTTTCTTTTTGATACGGTATGTTAATGGTGTACGGAACTGCCAGTACTTCTTCAGGTCAAACATTTCTTCTCTGCTGTACTCAATGCCATCGTATACCAGGATCAAATCATCCCGGTCAAATACTTCTCCGTCCACTGTTACATTTCCAAAACGGCACTGGGTAAACCAGTAGCCCTTATAATATTTCGGAACAAATTTAAACTCAAATCCATCAATTTCTCCGCTTTCATCATATGTATTATGAAATCCACGCTGCTGAATTGGCTGAAATTCTACCATAACTGTTTCCTCCTTCTCTTAGTATCCCAGAATATTGCGGAGCATAATCTGATGACGACGCACCTGCTCTGGAATCTCTACCATGGCCTGTCCGAACTTCTCAGGGCTTTCCTCTGCATGGAACCGGATCGCACCTTCATATTCGGAAAGCAGATCTCCGCTCCATCCGTTATCCACCATCAGTTTGATAATTTCCGGATATGGAATGGACTCTTCTTCAAAATTCTCATTTACATTTGTAAATTTTGCATGGCATACATAGCTGTATGGAAGGAAATCAACGATTTCTTCCGGTTTGGTAATGTCATCAAAATTTGACCATGCCATATCTTCCATTCCTTTGGCTGCTTTGTACTGGAAAGTACCAAAGTCGATATTAAAGCCAAAATGAGATGTTTTTGTACGATGGATAAAATCAAGATATTCATCGCGGATATGCGGTGTATGAAGTGTGGTCGGATGATGTACTTCATTCTGCATACGAACATCATATTTTTCTGCATATGGAAGTGCTTTTTCAATGTAATTCTGCCAGCCCGGTTCCGGATCACAGATTTCATTTGTACATGTGATCTTGGTACGAAGTGCTTTAAATCCAAGCAGATGAGCCAGACGGAAATCCTGCTTTAACTCTTCTACTACTTCATCATCAGACATTCCTTTTCCACGATGCAGATGATTCTCAGCCCAGTGTCCCAGTTCGGACGGCTGCATATTGTATTTCTCGCACAGTCTCCAGTAATGATCTACCCATTCCGGTGACGGATTCGGATAATTCGGAATATAACTTGTCAGAAATTCGAAACAGGTTGCTCCTGTATCAGCCATTTCCTCGAAAATATCATCCAGTGTCATTGATTTACCAAGAAGATTATGATAACTGTACAGACAGATTCCTCTTCTTGGAGTCCCCTTTTTGCTACTCATTGTCCCATGTCCTCCTGTTCTTTATTTTCTCAGGTTTCTTCTTCCCAGCAGACAGATTCACATGCAAAACATATCATTTGCTTCGTCAATCAGACCAACATCACGATTTTACTGTCATGCACTGATTAATCTGCTGTGCTGTCATTATTTTTACATAAAAAGAGAGCAAAATCTATCTCGATATCTGCTCTCTTTTTCCTCTTTTATTTGTTTTTTATCCTTTTGTGACGGAACATTTCATTGTCCATGCAATTTTAATATATATCATTTTTGCCGTAACAACCGCTCCTTCTGTCATATGATCAGCTTTTGCTCAGATCATAGATCACATGCAGATGCATGATTTCATTGACTTCTAATTCATAATCCAGATTCAGACAGTGATTCTGCACCACACAGGTCTCCATCGTGATTCTCGGCACACAGATCTGCTTGAGATACTGAATATCCCGGGTGCTTAATGCATCCGTGTATCCCATCTGCTGCCATTCATCCAGCACACTTCCGCAACCTTCCCGGATCGCGCGGCGTTTCAGTATATAGGTACCGTTTTTCACTCCACGGATACGGATAGAAACCTGCAATTTCGTACCGGGAAAATAGGATTTCACATCCTGGGGACCAATCGTACTCTGGGAACTGATATAGTATCGGTAATCCGGATACTGACAATTCTGACAGACAATATAATAACTGTCATGCCCATCTGTTGTCACCAGCATATTTTCGCTCTGTCCCAGCATGACAGACCCAAGCCGGTTCATAAAAGAAATTCCGTAAAATGCAGGCTTACAGATTCCGTTTCTGGTCAGCAGGCCGACACCTCCGGTCAGCAGCTTCTCAGTATCAAAGTATTCCGAAAACAGATCCGAAGCCAGCCAGTAGCCAAGAATTTCGCACTTGCCAATGCTGTCCATCAGATTTTTGATCACATAAGCACCTTTGAATCGACCGTCATTGATGTAACTGCGATTGGATACCGTAAAATTCCATTCTGTCACATGCAGCTTTACCTCAGACATTCCATATTCTTCCAGTATCTCTTCCGCCAGTTCCAGATAATTTCTCAGGTAATCCGGATCTCTGGAAAAACGCTGGGAATAGGCATCTGTATCTTTGATCGTATGCTCTGTCCCATTTTCATAAGAAACGCGTTCGTGCTGATACGGATAACTGTACAACGATATGAAATCCGGCCGGAAGCGGCTTTCTTTCCAGACCGCCACGATCGTACGAAAGGTCTGTCCCTGATTACGGTTCAACCCTCCACCTCCGATTTTACAATCCGGTGCAACACCACGCAATGCACGGCATATGGTTTCAAACCATTTCAGATATTCCTCCATAGAATCCTGCGGCGGTTTCCACAGTTCAAAATACCAGCTTTCTATCTCATTCAACCCGTATCTGCTCACAAAGTGCCGGATCATCTGATCCAGGAATGCACCATATTTCACACAGGAGTCAAAGATATTCTGTCTCAGTTCCGTAATCAGATAATCTCCGATGTCACGCAGTAAAACCTGTGGTTTAAATCCAAGTTCCATATAAGGTTTCATCTGATGGTTCAGCAGAAAATCAATGACACTGTCCAGTTTCGAAAAGTTATAATTTTCCCGGTTCGTTCCAAACAGATACAATTCCGAATCATAAATATCCCAAAAGCGCACATAGGAAAATCCTAGCTGTTGCTGCAGATAAGTCAGATGCTGCTGCATATCTGCCCGAAGCAGGTCCTTCGCTCCACCGGCATTGATCATCCGATTCCAGTGTATCCTGAAGATATGTCCCTGAGTGGCATCCGCTTTCAGCAGGCGGATCGGCGTTTCCTCTTCTTCTCCTGCCAGAGACTGATCTGACAGCAATTGCCTGATATCGGCAGATACCGGCGCTGATCCGCTATCTTCCTTTCCCGTCTCCTGCCGTTTTTCTTTCCGATATTCTGATGGAAGCATGTGATAGTATGACTTAAAGGCTTTTTGAAATGCCGCTGTGGTCGGAAATCCATGCTCCATGGCAATACGCATCAGCGTCTTGTCTGTTTTCAGCATATCTTCCGCACTATGTCTGACACGTTCCTCATTCAGAAGTTCCCGAAAATTTTTTCCAAGCTTGCGTTTAATATATTTTGACAGATAGGCCGGAGTACAGTGAAGCTGCTCCGCCAGTTCTGCCAGCGTAATTTCCTGTGCGTAAGAACTTTTCAGAGAAGACCGGATGTAAGCAAGTCTTACCTCATCTGTGGATGCTTCATCAGCCTCTTCCCGGCGACGCATATGACGTTGCAGCAACAGATGAAGCAATTCATAAAACAACGCCTGCAGATACGCTTCTTCCGCCTGAGGCAGATCCTGGCTGTTGACTTCCGTATGTTCCATTTTAAAATACAGGCTGCAGATTTTCTGCAAAATCCTCCGTATTTCCGCTGCGTCTCGCATTGAACTGTCACATTGAAACTCCCACTGACTCAGATTCACCAGTTCCCGGATTTTTTCCGTATTCAGGCTGATCCGGCATACACCCCCCGGCTGTTTCATACGCAGTTCATATCGCTGCAGTACATTCACCATATGAAATTCTTCTGCTCGATATGCTTTCACAGTATGTCCCAGAGTCAGTTCTGCCTCCCCCTGCAGAACAAACAGGATCTGCGGCTCATCCGCTTCCTGTGTCTGCCTGTTTTTACTGTCAAAAAGCGCTATCTGTATCCATTTTTTCTGCATCCTTCTGCCTCTGCTTATAAAGATTTCAAGAATATTCTCAACATGCTCACCTGGAAATGTGTACTGTCCAACACACGACTCCCTGTGAAAACAGACTCCCTATACGTGCTGCTTCTTCTGAAATTGCAGTACTGACTTAGAACTGTCCGTTTGGATTATTGCATTCCATGTTGTCCACACGCATGGTGCAATCCCAGTGTTCTGCCAGTTTTCCGTCTCTCAGACGATACAGATCAAATACTTTGACAACGACACCACCGTCCATCTCACATTTGAAGAACATACATACCAGATCTCCGTCTTCCAGACACTGGATCGTTGTTGTCTTCGGATGTCCCTGAAGGAATTCCTTGAAAAATTCAATGAATCCTTCCTTACCATCTGCAACTTCCGGGGAGTGCTGTTTGTAATCATCCCACATCAGATCATCCAGTTCAGAAAAATCTCCTGCATTAAATACACGCTCATAAAAATATTCTACTACTTCTTTATTTGTACGTTTCATCTTCATTCTTCTCCTGTTATTTTACTTTATTATTTCAATTTCGTCCACTGCGCACCTGCGGAAAAATCTCTCAGCTGCCAGTGAATGACATCCAGTTTCCGGATTTTTAAAATCAGACGCAGAAAATATTTCCGGATTTCCACCAGTTCATGTGTTTCCGCTGCAATTAAAGCTGCAAACTGATCAAAATCAGCATATTCCTCACGCTTTGCCAGCATTGTCTGGCTTCTGCGTTCATAGCCACCATAAGTGTCAGAAAGCACCTGTTCCGGCTGCATGATCCGCTCCCGCAATTTTTCTGTCCATTCTTCGTCCCAACCCTGTTCTTTCCAAAATTCAGATATCTCCGGGATACAGACAGTCTTTACGCTGCTGTACATATATTTCAGTGACTTGATGCATTCCACTGCCAGTACATTTCTCGGATGCAGCATGATCTGTTCTCCGCCCTCCACTCTGTCTCCAATCGCTTTTGCCTGAGCCTGATAAAATGTCATACCGCTTTTTTTATACGCTGTAAGCTGTTTCTGAAAATCCTTTTCGTTTCGTATCAGCAGATAAGTGATTTCCAGCAGCTGTTCATAAGATGCATCGATTGTCTCCAGCACAAGCAGGTCAATATCCTCTGCATTAGTAAGCAGATTGGATGCACTGTAACCATAGATTCCGACACTGGACAGACAGGTATATAACGGCAATTCCAGTATCTGCTCCACACCGACTTGTCTGGCTTTTTCCATTCTGGATGCCATGTTTTCTCTGGCCGGCTGACCATTTTGCAGATAAGTTCCGCTCATGACCGCCACCAGATGATCCGTCCCGGATGCCTTCTTTACTTTTTCCAAACGTTTCTGTTCTATTTCCAACGAATCGATAAAATCTGTAAAATATGCTGCTCTCATTCTTCTATCTCTGTCCTTTTCTACTGATGTAACTGGTATATATGTAAACTCAGAATCTTTTTTCCAGTTCATACTGAATTTTTAAAAAAACACTGTACCTGATATTTCAGCATACATATCGTATATTTATACCTGGAACCCAAAACAGACAGGAATGTCCGCTTTGCGCTGATATCCCCGTCTGTTTTATTTTTTTTCTCTGTTTTTCACAGATATTTTACTTACACAGAAGCATTCTTCTTTCGTTATCAACGCCAAACATATGAGCCATATTTCCCATACCGCTTCCGTCAAATTCTTTCTCTAAGGCACCATTGTAATTTAATACCCAGCCGAACTGCAGGCTCACATCATGATATCCGATGGAAAGTCCGCCTTTCTTTTTGATACGATATGTTAATGGTGTACGGAACTGCCAGTATTTGTGCAGATCAAACATTTCTTCTCTGCTGTACTCAATACCGTCATATACAAGGATCAGATCATCACGGTCAAATACTTCACCGTCTACAACCACATTACCGAAACGGCACTGTGTAAACCAGTATCCTTTATAATATTTCGGAACGAATTTGAACTCGAATCCATCGATTTCTCCGTTCTCATCATATGTATTGTGAAAACCACGCTGCTGAATTGGCTGAAATTCTACCATAATCTTATCCTCCTTCTCTTAGTATCCCAGAATGTTGCGAAGCATGATCTGGTGACGACGAACCTGTTCCGGAATCTCTACCATTGCCTGAGCGAATTTGTCCGGACCTTCTTCTGCATGGAAACGGATACCGCCTTCATACTCAGAAAGCAGATCTCCACTCCATCCGTTATCTACCATCAGTTTGATGACTTCCGGATACGGAATGGTCTCTTCCTCAAAGTTCTCGTTCATGTAAGTGAATTTTGCATGGCATACATAGCTGTATGGAAGGAAATCAACGATTTCTTCCGGTTTGGTAATGTCATCAAAATTTAACCATGCCATATCTTCCATTCCTTTGGCTGCTTTGTACTGGAAAGTACCAAAGTCGATATTAAAGCCAAAATGAGATGTTTTTGTACGATGGATAAAATCAAGATATTCATCGCGGATATGCGGTGTATGAAGTGTGGTCGGATGATGTACTTCATTCTGCATACGAACATCATATTTTTCTGCATATGGAAGTGCTTTTTCAATGTAATTCTGCCAGCCCGGTTCCGGATCACAGATTTCATTTGTACATGTGATTTTAGTACGAAGTGCTTTAAATCCAAGCAGATGAGCCAGACGGAAATCCTGTTTTAACTCTTCTACTACTTCATCATCAGACATTCCTTTTCCACGATGCA
>NZ_JRFU01000121.1 GCF_003122485.1 Eubacterium ramulus | reverse complement strand
GGGTACGAACCATTGGAAATCCTGCCTTTTTGGCATAAACGAGATCATTTAATGTACACTGGATAATTTCTTCCTCATTCATATCACGGTCACTTCTTGTGCCCATATCGATATAAGCGGACCAGCATACCGGTTCCAGCTCGTATTTTTCCAGCAGTCCACGCAGATTATATAACCATTCATCGGATGGGAATGGATAATCCGGAACCATCTGTGCCGCAACCAGTTCGATTCCTTTATATCCCATATCATGTACTGCCTTCAGGCAGCCTTCCAGGTCCAGTGTTCCGTGAATGAATTCCGTGGACAGGCTATACAGGGATACACCTATTTTAATATCTGTATTCATATCGTTACTCTCCTATCTTTCCTCTAAATCTTCCTGGGAATTTCTGTCTCCATACATTATCTGTATATTGGGCAGAAATTCTTTCGAAATGTCACATATCTGTATTACTGCTCAGCTGCCAGTGTCTCTGTGCGGTCACTGATCAGTGTCAGATACTGTCCAAAATATCCGGTATATGGCACTCTGTGTTTCATGTATACACGAAGTGTATGATCTCCCGGTGCAATTCCACCGATCTGTTGCACCCGGATGGTCGCCGGTTTCATTACATACCAGTACTCATGATTCAGTTCCGGAAGGTCTGAAATTGTAAATTCCTTTCCGTTCAGACTGAAAGCAATCTTTTCTTTTGCAATCTCCTGTCCGTCTATCTCAAACTTCAGATCTTCGATACAGCTCAGATAACATCCCCGATAGGATGGATAACGAATTTCAAATGTGTATCCGATTTTTTTGCCTGCTACTATCTCATTTCTGATTGGTTTTTCACAGATCAGAATCTCATTATATGCCACGAAATCCATGTTTTTTACATCTCCTTTTTTACCAAAAAACGGCGAAAAACCCGTATTTTTACCTGTTTTTGAGTACAAAAAAGACAGGTGCGCACAAAGCACCTGTCTCTTCAGGTTTACTTATGCCTCAAAATCTACAGATTTTCTTGTCTTTGCAGACAGTCTTGCTGCATCCATAACTTTTAATACACGTTTTACCTCCGGAATCTTAACCAGGAAATCTTCTTCTCCACGGTATGCTTTGACATAGTTTTCAAAATACATACGGTGAGTTGTCTGAGCGATTTCGATATCTTTGCTCAGGATCAATCCTTCACTTGGCGGACCGAAAGATCTTGTCGGGCCGGCTGCTGTCATTGTACGGCCATGGCCTGCATTCTGAAGCAGATGTGCGGTATGTACGATTTTTCCTTCCGGATGGAAACCGTCCACATAAGCGGATCCTTTATTGCCACCCATGAACCAGTGACGCTCGAACCATTTGTCTTCATCCTTCAGGAAGTAAGTACCAAGTTCTACTTCTGCGGTAATACCGTTTTCAAACATCAGTAATACTTTGAAGTAATCATCTACCTGCTCATTGATGACGTTTCTCACATCTGCAAATACGGATGTGATCTTGCCCGGGATCATGTAAAGCATCTGATCGATCAGATGTACGCCCCAGTCATACATCATACCGCCGCCCTGTTCCGGGTAAATATGCCAGTCATGCATATTTCCGTTATATCCGTACAGACCGGTCTGAACGGTGTAGATGTCACCCAGTTCGTCAGAATCAAATACATTTTTCATTGTACGGTAATCCGGGTCAAATCTTCTCTGCTGATGTACCGTAAATTTCACACCATTCTCTGCAACGGCTTTCTCCATCTCTTCCAGATCCGGAATGGACAGTGCGACCGGTTTCTCACAGATAATGTTTTTCTTTGCGGCTGCTGCCATTTTTACCAGTTTCAGATGCTGGTTATTGTTTGCAGAAATGATAACAACATCGATATCATCTCTCGCCAGAAGATCTGCTGCATCCGTGTATTTTGCAACTCCTTCCGGTGCATCGTCCATCTGGTCAGCTTCACGGTCACAGATAGCGATTACATCAATGCCATCAAAATCGGATAATAACGTCATATGCTCATGTCCCATAAAACCATATCCGATAATACCAAATCTAAGATTCATACTCGCTTCCTCCATTTGCTTTTATAATTATTAGATAACAAACTGTGTCATGTAACGTTTGCTGAGTTTTAAGCTGTCTAATACTTTTTCCTGACTTCCTTCGAAGAACTTATCTTCGACTTCGATACAGGTGTATCCATCGTATCCGATGTCTGTTAAAGCAGATACATATTTGCCCCAGTCCACATCACCGTATCCCGGAAGCTTCGGGGACATGAAGTCAAGCGGATAACCCATGATTCCAACTTCCTGCAGTTTGTCCGGATATACTTTGATATCTTTGTAATGAACATGGAAGATTTTATCCTTAAACTCATAGATTGGTTTGATGTAATCGATCATCTGCCATACAAAATGGGAAGGATCGTAGTTGATACCAAAATTATCACTCGGAAGAATCTCAAATACTTTCTTCCAGTTTGCCGGTGTGGTCATCAGGTTCTGTCCGCCTGGCCACTGATCTGCACCAAAGAGCATCGGGCAGTTCTCGATTGCTACTTTTACACCCTGCTCTTCTGCCAGTTTGATGATTGGAGGCCATACCTCTTTTACGATTTCAAGATTCTCTTCTACTGTCTTGGACTGGTCACGGCCAATAAAACTTGTAACCATGTTGATGCCAAGTTTTGCACTTGCTTTAATCAGAGCCATCAGATGGTCAACGGCTGCCTGACGTTTCTCCAGATCCGGGTCCAAAGTATTCGGATAATAAGCAAGAGAAGAAATCTCTACGTTCTTTTCTGCTGCATAATCTAAAATATGTTTTGCATATGCCTCATCTTCCAGCACACGCTCGGCATCGATATGGCTGACACCAGCATAACGACGCTCTGCTTTTCCCTGTGGCCAGCATGCGACTTCCACACACTCAAAACCAAGGTCGGATGCGATATCCATCATTTCTTCGTAGTTGCTCTGATCTAAAATAGCACTTACAAATCCTAATTTCATTGCATTTTCTCCTCGTATTTTTATTTATGAAAGGGAGCCGTGGACATGCCTGGTTTCCCGGCATATCCACAGCTGTAACCAATTTTTCTGATCTTACTGATTCAGAAGTACTTCTTTACCTGTACGTGCAGACTCATAGATAGCATCCAGAATCTGTGTTACAACGAATGCCTGCTCCGGTTTTACAACTGGCTCTGTATCGTTGATAATGCAGTTTAACCACTGCTCGCACTCGATATCTTTCGGCTCGGATGATCCGCCCTCGAAGAATGCGATTGTTCCACCCTCGGAAAGGTTCTGCTCAACAAGCTGTCCGTGATAGGTTCCGTTTACAACCAGATCATACTCACGTCCGCTGCTTGCGCCACCGCCGGACATAGCTCCAACGATCTCGGCACCAGCTTTTGTACCGCAGAGTGTACAAGCTGCTTCTCTGGAGTCTTTCATGTTGATTGCCCATGCGGACTCAAGGAAGATGGTTGCGCCGTTCTCAAATTTGATGAATCCGAATGCAGAATCTTCTACTTCGTATGTCTCAGGATCCCATGCACCAAACATGTTGCCCTGTGTAGCGAGCTCAGAATGTCCGAGTTTTTCAAATACAGAACCCATAACGGATACCGGTTTGTAGTTGTTCATGCACCATAATGTGATGTCTAATGCATGTGTTCCGATATCGATCAGAGGACCGCCGCCCTGTTTGGATTTATCCGGGAAAACACCCCATGTCGGAACGGCTCTTCTACGGATTGCATGTGCTTTTGCAAAGTAGATATCACCAAATTCACCAGCTTCGCAAGCTTTGTGTAATGTCTGTGTATCAACACGGAAACGGTTCTGATATCCGATTGTGAATTTCTTGCCGGATTTTTTCCATGCATCCATCATTTTCTGAGCAGACTCTGTGTTGTGTGCCATTGGTTTCTCACACATTACATGTTTGCCTGCTGCAAATGCGTCGCATGTGATCGGGCAGTGAGCTACGTTTGGTGTCAGTACATGTACTACATCGATCTCCGGATCAGCTAATAATTCATGGTAATCCTCGTATACTTTTGCACCTTCTACACCATACTCAGCAGCAGCTTTCTCTGCTCTGTCAATTAAGATATCACAGAAAGCAACCATATCTGCTTTGTCTGCCTGATTTTTCAGAGCCGGTAAATGTTTCTGATTAGCGATACCACCACAACCGATGATACCTACCTGTAATTTTCCGTTTTTCATGATTTATTTTCCTCCATTTTCTACAGCTGTCTCCGCTGCGTTCTCTTTCTGATTATGAGCACCTTCCTGACCTACATAAGCCATTCTCTTGGCAAGCTGACTTGTCAGACAAACCGCTCCAAGCAGTACCAGACCACGAACCAGCTGTGTCACTCCTGCATCCAGTCCACAGAGAACTAATCCATTCTCCAGCATGATGATGGTCGGAGCACCGAATAATAATTTGTATACTTTGGAACCTTCACCACCCTGTACCGGGATACCTGCGATGAACAGCGCCATCATAACTTTCATTTCAAAACCGGATCCCATGGTGTTGTTTGTTCCACCAAGTCGAACGACGGTAAAGATACCGGCAACTGCTGCCAGAAGACCAGACATTACAAATGCCAAGATTTTTACTCTGTCTACGTTGACACCGGCATATTTCATAGCAACTTCGTTTTCACCAATACCTCTGACATAATTACCGAATCTGGTAAATTTCCAAATGTAGATGATTACAAGTACGATTGCTACCAGAATAATTCCTTTGACTACCGGTCTGTCCAGTACATACAGATTATCCGGCAGATAGTATGCTTTGTTACTCAGAACAAGGTTTACGATTGCACGCCAAGCCATCAGCAAAGCCAGGGATGCCATAAAGGAATTTACTTTTCTCTTTGCATTTACATATCCAAGCAAGAGACCGGATCCGATACCGATCAGGATAGAGATGATGATAAATACCAGAGAGTTTCCGGATGCCTGTGCACCCATTAATCCGAAACATCCTGCCAGGGCTACAACTACACCGGTACTGATATCAGTACTACCCATAGCTGCTACAAATAACATTCCGAGACCTGCAAGGATCGTTGCTACAGACTGGTTAAAGATGTTTAAAATATTTCTGGAATTCAGCAGTGTACCACCGGTAGCAATACTGAAAATTACCAGAATCAGTACAAAAATGATAATCGGAAGCCATGTGTTAATATCAAAACGCATTTTTTTAGTTTTCATTACAGCATTACCTCCATCATTTTTTCTTCTGTGAAATCACAGTTTCTGGAAAGCATTGCAGCGAATTTATGATCTTTCATAACCATAATCCGGTCAGACATACCCATTGCTTCCTGAAGCTCATCGGAAATCATGATGATTGCCTTTCCTTCTGCTTTTGCTTTCTTTAATACACTGTAGATATAAGCTTTGACACCGATATCTACACCACGGGTCGGACAGTCAAGGATGATATAATCCAGATCTTTGACCAGCCAGCGGCTTAAGTTTACTTTCTGTTTATTACCACCGCTCAGACGACGTACGATGTGATTCAAACCGGAAGATTTGATCTCGAATGCCTGAGAAGCTTTTTCTGCCAGTGCTCGTGTTTTCTTTGGACTTAAGAATCCCACCGGTCCTGACAATTCTACCAGAGACGGAATGATCAGATTTGCACCGATTCCCGCATCCAGCATCAGACCATTTACATCACGGTCTTTGGAAAGGTATGCACCTTTTGTCTTTACCAGATCATCCGGATGTTTTAATAACGTATCGGATGCTTTGACCCGTACGGTTCCATCATGATGTTCCAGACCATAAATAGCACTTCCAAGTTCATGGATACCTGCATCAGAAAGTCCGCAGACACCAAGGATTTCTCCTTTATGTACATCAAAGGAAATATGCTCGCATTTTCCTTCAATTGTCAGATCTCTGACTTCCAGTACCACTTCATTCTCATACTGCTCTTTCTGGTCATCACGGTAATAGTCACCGGATACCTCACGACCGATCATCTGACGTTTCAGTTCATCCATGGTAAACTCTTTGGCATCTTTGCACTCTACAATGACACCATCTCGAAGGACTGCGATCTGATCGCAGATTTCTACCATTTCCTCCAGGTCATGGGTAACCATCAGGATGGTTCTTCCCTGGGATTTGAACTGCTCGATAAATTTATACAGTACCTGGCGGTTATCCTGGGATAACGCCTGGGAAATTTCATCCAGAACCAGGAAATCCGGATCTGTGATCAGGGCTCTTGCCAGCTCCATGATTTTTCTCTGCTCGATAGAAAGTGTGCCGGCTGGTACATCCAGCGGAACTTTCGGCAGATGCCATTTTTCAAACACTGCCTCAGCATCTCTGTTCATAGCTGCCAGATCTACTGCAGGCCCTTTTTTATATTTATCCATCTTGCCAAGGAACATATTTACGATTCCCGGCAGATTTCCTACTACTCCAAGTTCCTGTACGACCATGGCAATGCCATGTGCTGCCGCATCACTCGGAGAGTGTGGATCATATTCTTCACCATTTTTATAAAATTTACCTGAATCCTTACTCTGCATTCCACATACCATGGAAGCCAGTGTGGATTTTCCGGATCCGTTCTCACCTGCAAGACCAAGGAGAACACCTTTTTCCAGAACCAGGTTGATATCTTTGTTTGCTAAGGTCGGTCCAAAGCTTTTGCTGACACCTTCGATTCGTAACATCTCTTCTGCCATTACTTCATAACCCCCTTATATCCCAAAGATGAGAGGATACCACATACAAGTACTACCATACCCAGACATACGTCCTGGCCTGTACCTGACGGAACACCCATCAATGTCAATACATTAAACAATCCAGCTACAATAAATGCTCCGATCACACATCCTACGGCATCATTATAGATACGGGAGAAAGAACCTGCGATCAGGATAACAGCCAGTGATTTGAAGATACCACTTAAGGATCCCATACCTGCGGATGTGGTAAAACGTCCGGTATAGGAAAGCTGTGTGATTACGCCGATGGAGATGATAAGTGCTCCAACTGCGGCAGAAAGCATGATAGTTTTTACTCTGTTGATACCCATTGCTTCTGCGACTTCTCCGCCACCACCGATGGCACGGAGGTTAAAACCAAGTTTTGTGCGGTTAAAGATAAACCATGCGACTACAAATACCGCAATCGCGATAATAAAGATGGTCGGGAATTTTCCCAGTGCCTGACAATGTTTCAGATATACAACGGCTGCTCCGGCTGTTTTTGCACGGTTGCCGACATAAATGGTTGCAATTGCCTCAAATACCAATGCCGCACCAAGTCCTGCTACCCAGGACGGAATTCCCAAGAATACGGAACAGGATGCACTCAGTAATTCACAAACGATCATAGTAACGATTGCTCCGATGATCAGACCTGCATAACCAAGTCCGAAATCTTCTACCAGTACTGCTGCCACGTTACCTGCTAAAATAGCCTGTGCTCCTATAGATAAATCAATCATACCGCCCGTAAAAATAAACATCATTCCCAGTGCAACGATCATTGGATATGTAACCTGTGTCAGAATTGTACGCAGATTATTCGGAGCAAGTAATCTGCCACCTGTAATAAAGTGGCAGACTACAAATGCTGCGACGACAATCGCAATAACCAAAATCTGGGTTTGCAGACGTTTCTTTTTCGGATCGACACTTAAAGTTTTTTCTTTGGACATAAATGCCTACCCCTTTCTGCAAACTGAATTATTTAGCAGCAGCTGCTGCTCTCTCGTCTAATGAATAATCACTGATAACTTTCATAAATGCATCATAGTTGAAATCCGGATTGTATTTTCCATCCATAGCCTGGATCTCAGCTGCTGAATAGCATGGGTTGTCAATAAATGTTTTCTTGAATGTATCATATGAATCTGCTGTAATCTGGAATGGCATAATGTCGTCGACGAATACCATTTTGCCATCAGCATCTTTTAACGGAGTTCCATCTAAGTAGTTCATCAGAGCTACAGTAGCCATAGTACCGGCGATCCAGTAGTCACCGTTTACGAACTCAACAGCGTTGCTGTCATCGCACAGATACTCAAGAACTGCAGTATCAAGTCCGGATGTCAGAACTTTTGCGTCTAATCCCTGGTTAGCGATTGCATCTGCAGCACCAATACCAAAATCAGAACCTGTACCATATACGAAATCAACATCCGGATATGCTACTAAAGCGTTCTCTGTGTATGGCTGGATGTTATCCTGGGAGTCTGTGTAAACAACCTGCTCGATCTTTCCGCCACCTTTTTCGAATTCAGATGTGAAAGCTTCGATACGTGGTGTATCTGTCGGGTCACCCTGTGCACCTGTAGAGATGATACATGTTTTGTATCCCTGCTCTAATGCATAGTCAGCGATTAAGGAACCATACTCAGCATTTGCCGGTCCTACAGCACCTGCGAAGTACTCGCTGTTCTGTAATGCTGCGATAACGTCCGGATCAGACGGAACTTTGTCTGAGAATACATAAGGAACTTTTGCTTTCTCGCACATGTCGATAACTGTTTTGTATAAGTTGTCAGCCGGAAGCCAGATTACTAATCCGTCACATCCTGCAGAGATCATATTCTCAACGTCCTGTACGATCTTATCTACCTGGAAGTCATCAGATGTAGACTGTGTCTCGCTTCCGAAGCATTTCACTACATAGTCCTGATTGTTTGCCAGAGTTGTTAATGCATAAGAACCTGGTCCATAATAGTTGTAACCGATCTTATAAGTTTTGTCTGCTTTGAAACCAGTATCTTCTACTTTTACGTCCCCTGTAGAAGCTGCTGCCGGTTTCTCATCCCCTGCGCTGCCATTGTTTGCATCGCCGTTACCCGCTGTGTTTCCGCATCCTGCAAGCATTGCACCTGACATAGCTGCCACTAAGCCTGCACTTACTAATCTTTTCCACATCTTCATTGTGAAATACCTCCTTTTTCTTTCGAGTTGGTTACTTCCCCTCTCGTTACTTGCATTCTATCAAATCCCCCTATGTACGACTATTTGAAAATTGTTTATTTTTTTCATAATTTCTTCACAAACTTGCCATGTTTTGGTCATTTTTTCATTTTGTTTCTGAAACAAGTAATATTTTATACCTTTTTCTTGTCTTTTTGCTGTTTTTTTCATTTTTCTATTTCCTTTTTTTGTCTTTTCTGCTATGTTTTGTACATGAAACAAACAAATAGTTATTAATTTTTATCCTATTTAACTAGTTGTTTCTTCATATCATATTACAGTCAAGAAGGATGTAATGTATTATGAATGGGAAAGTTACAATTTATGATATTGCGAAGACAGCAGGTGTTTCTCCTGCTACCGTCTCCCGCATGATTCACCAGCCAAATGTGGTGACCAAAAAAACAAGAGATAAAATATTGAAAGCTTTTGAGCTTCATGAGATCACACCGGAAGATCTGAGCACCAAAAAAAGAAGCAGTGCTTCTGCTTCTGTAAAGAAAGTAGCTCAGGAGTCCACGATACTGGTCTGTATCCCGACCTGGAACAATCCGTTTTATGATGACATTCTGGAAGGAATCAGTGATTACCTCAGTCACGCACATTGTCATATGGTAGTAACACAGGAAATGCCTGATCGCAGCACAATTACTTCTTTTCTTAATTATTGCGCGAACCTTCAGGTTTCCGGCATCATTGTCATGTATGCACTGTCCGAAGATATTCTGCGGCAGCTCAATGCGGCTTACCCGGTTGTCCAGTGCAGTGAATACAATCCGTTTTATACGAATGTACCTTATGTTTCGATAGATGATTATTCAATTACCAAAATAGCGATCGCACATCTGATCAACGAAGGCTGCCAGAAAATTGCCTTCTTTTCCTCCTCATATGATTACCGTCATGTGCAGAGCCGCTATCGGGCATACCGATCTATGCTCACCGGTAATAGACTGGCTGTCCGGCCGGAATATGTCGTACAGGTCTCTGACTTTTCGTACAGCCGTATTCTGGCCGCTGCAAATCATTTTTTCCAGCTGGCTGATCCGCCTGATGCGATTTTTGCCACATCGGACAAACATGCCCACGCAGTGATCAAAGCCGGTCTGGCACAGGGATTTCGGATTCCGGAGGATATCAAAGTATTTGGGTTTGACAACACCATGTACGCATCACTCTCCACACCGACCATCTCAACCATCAGTCAGCCACGGCGTGACCTTGGCATTCAGAGTGCAAAACTCTTGCTTTCTCTGATCAAAAACCCTTACGAGCAGGCAAAACCGATCCTGCTCCCATCCAAGTTAGTAATACAGGAATCCACCTGATTTCTGTATTCTATAATAAATTAAACTCCTCATGAAAATGAAAGACCCGAGAAACATGTTCTCCGGTCTTTCGTTTTATTTTATGCCTCCAGTTCGCTTGTACAGGGGAACTGAGTTCATCCGTCGCTCTACTCCTCCATATACTGGAAAGCATGAATCAGTAATATCTCCTGTGCTTCCAGTTTTACACTGAAACGCAGCACATGATCCATCACTTCCTGTTCCGAAATCGTGATATGAGGTCTGGACATATGGTCAATATATTCCACATCCGCCGTTGTCAGAAAGGCGACTTTTCCCATACGCAGCCATTCATCCTGCACACCGCCGTATTTTGAATTTACCACCCTTGTTTTTACATGGTATTTTCCATTTTTTGCCCCATTGATAGTAATATTCAAAGTAAGCTGCACGGAATTTTCGTAAAAATGAGGAATACTCTCAATTCTGACGTCTTTCTCTTTCTGCACATAATACTGGATATCCAACGGCTTGTAATTATGGCAGGCGATGACATAGCTTCCAAACTCATTCCGGGTAACCATTGTATGTTCTGTCTTCGTCAGCAGATAATTTTCCAGACGGTTCAGCATCAGAATCGCCCAGTATGCCGGTTTACAGATTCCCTGATGGGTGATCAGTCCACAACGACCGTTCAGCAGCATCGGTGCATCATCATCCTCCGCAAACTGATCCGTACCAAACCAGTATCCCATCATGCCAAGTTCCTGATACATACTCATAATCTCATGCATGACATAAGCTCCTTTAAAACGGCTGTCATTCATGACATTAGAATTAATAACAGTGAAGTTCCACTCACTGCAGATCATTGGCATCATCATGCCATACTGAAGCATGATCCTTTTTCTGGTTTCCACGTAACTGCTCATCTGAAAATCCTTGATTTCTTCCGGTGCCACTGCTTCTTCATTAATGTGCATCTGACGCATCATTTCACGGTAGGTATTCTCTGTCACTTCGATTCCTTTTTCCTTATAAGTCACTTCCCTCATAAGCGGTGCATAGCAGTACAGAGACAGAAAATCCGGCTGAATATTTCTGGTACTCCACACTTCAATAAAATGTTCAAAGGAAATAATACCATAGGAACGATCGTAAGCCCCACCCACATGTGCCTGCGGAGCCAGTTCTTTGATGGCCTGGTAGGCTTCCTCAAAATATTCAATATAAGTAGCCGGCTCTCCATCCGGAAACCATCTCGGATCGCACCAGAGCTCAAAATACCAGCTGGAAATTTCCTGAATACTGTAGCGATTAATCACATGTTTGATCAGACTTCGGATAAAGATTCCATACTCCCTGGCTTCCTCAAATAAAATTTCACGTTCTTCGTTAAAAATATAATCCTGATAACTTCGCAGTAAAATAAACGGTTTAAATCCAAGTTCCAGATACGGTTTGATATGATTCTGGGTCAAAAAGTCCAGACAGATGTCCAGACGACTGAAATTGTACTTCCGCTCTCTGTTTCCGGCATTGATATGCATACGTGTCTCATACAGATCCCAGATTCGTACATATTCAAACCCAAGGGTCTTGCATAAAAACAACGTATGATCCTGAATTTCTTTCTGCAGTAACAGATAGATGCCACCGATGTTGATCATCTTATTCCAGTTTTTTTCCAGAATCGTATACTCGGAAGCATCTGCCACCACCTGCTCCGTCTCATCAAATTCCCGCCCCTGAATATGATTGTTCTTCTCAAAATAATCCAGAAGCTGAAACTCCGCCAGTGCCCGGCTCTCCTTGTCCGCTTTTTCTTTCTTCTGCTCTGTCTGCTTTAATTCCGTCCGATACTGCTTTGGACTTACCTGATATTTCTCCCGAAACGCTTTGTTAAAGGCAGTCAGATTAGGAAAACCGCAGTCCATGGCAATCCAGGTCAGGGAATTTTCCGTCTGGGTCAGTTTTTTCGTAGCTTCCTCCAGACGAACCTCGGACAGATATTTTGCAAAATTAATCCCCAGTTTCTTTTTAAAAAACCGGGAGATATAAGGTGGCGACAGGAAAAAATGTTCCGCAAGATCTTCCAGCTTCAACGCCGACTGATAATTCATGTGAATATAGCGTGTCATTTCCTGGATCAGAGATTCATCTTCCTCCCCTTCCAGACTGTCTGACGTCTGGCTCCGGACAATGGAAAAAGACGAAATCAGAAGTTCTGCAATTTCATAATACAGACTGTTCAGTTTCAGAAGAATTCTTCCATTGTTTCCCTTTTTCCCGTAATAATATGTAATGCATTTTTCCAGCAGGTTTCGCAGAATCGTATGTCTCTCTGATGCTTCTTCCACTGAATTTCCCAGAAATTCCAGTTTGCTGAGGTCATAATATTCTGACATCATCCGGACATTTGCCCGAAATCGCATAACCAGACTGTTTTTATCCATTTTAACGGAATATACCTGAAATGGATGCAGAATCAGAAAATCCTTTTCCCCCAGATGCAGAATACTCTCTGCCATCTGCACTGACACATTTCCATTCAATACAAATAATATCTGCAGATCTTCGTCAGCAGTTTCCCCTTCTCCCAGCGTCAACACATCAAAATCCATCAGCTGCTTTTCTTCCATTGTCATTACCTCCCATAAGGTTTCTTTTCTGCCACGCAGCTATCTGTTTCTCCCTTTTGTAAGCAAATAGTCTCTCAAGGATCTCTGAGCCTGTATTTCTCCGGCTTCTGAGATTCCAGGAGACGGTAAATCATCCCGAAATCAAAGATACTGTTTCTTTGTATCCAGGATTGCAGCTTTCAGCACACTGCACTCTTCTTCCATGGACAAATATTTTGGAATTGCTTCCCCGATCCGCTCCAGATCCAGATTGATTTTTTCGCTGATTTTTTCATCACTTTTCTTTCCAAATCCCCAAATCATGGATGTGTAATTTACATCCTTGGAACAGGAATAGATATACAATCCGGTCAGCTGACACATTTCCTGATAGATCAGTTCTTCCGGGATTTCTGAACCGGCATGCAGCTGCAACTGCTCCAGACACTGTCTGACTGTTTTTCTGTTTTTCCGTTCTGAAAACATTGCATCCAGATTTTCCGCTGTGATTCGAAGCTGCAGGAACTGTCCCAGAAACTGGTCTGCATAATTTCCTTTTTTATCTTGTTTATAACGAAGTGCAAATAACTTTTCCAGACATTCCAGTGTCTCATCCACTTCTTCATTTCTTTGTTTATCTAAAATCGCTTTTCTTGCTGCCGGGTCAAATTCTGCAAAATAATTCTCCGGCCACTCTCCATGATTCTTTTTTCCCTTAGGCACGATTGGTGTCCGATCTTCCTGAAATAACATATGTGCATTTTCTCCTTCCAAGTATCTCACTTCCTACGGGTTCCAGTTGCCCCATACATGCAAGCATATCTGTGCCAGCCGGAATCTGTCCGAGTGAACTGTGACTATATTATAACTTTACTCTACAAAAAATAACAAGTCTTTCTTGTCATCCAGTTTTCAATACTATATAATATGTTACAGTTTACACAACAAATAATATATCAAAACAGATGTCCCTCCTGTGAAAAAGCACAGATATCTGTACAGAGGAACACTATTTTAAGATTGGAGGCAGCAACCATGACGATCAACACAAACGATTTGCTTAACAGCATACTGGAAAGTCTCTCCCGCATTGACCATACAAAGCTAGAAGCCCTGCCGGATATCAATCTGTACATGGATCAGGTCATCACCTTTATGGAAAGGGAACTTTATCCCACAAAGCGTCACGAAGAAAATCCGATTCTCACCAAGACGATGATCAACAATTATGTGAAAAATAATCTTCTTCCCCCTCCGGAGAAAAAGAAATATTCCAAGGAACATATATTAACCCTTGTTTTTATCTACTATTTCAAAAGTGTTTTAAGTATCAGTGATATTCAAAATATTTTAAATCCGCTGACCGATGAGTATTTTGGTGAAAAATCTTCTCCCACACTGGAAGAAATCTATGACAGTATCTTCCGGCTGGAAGCCCATCAGGTGGAACGTCTGAAAGAAATTATCCGGGAAGAATACATCATCAGTGAATCTGCTTTTTCCGACCTGGAAAATTTAGACGAAGAAGATGCTGCTTTTCTGCAGAAGTTTACCTTTATCTGTCTGCTGAACTTTGATGTCTACACGAAAAAACTTCTGATTGAAAAAATCATTGATTCCATGAAAAAACCGGAAACTTCCAAAAACAGTAAAACAAATAAAAGGAAACGTTCTTAAACATCCCTGAAAAAGAGGTGTCTCTGACGTTTCCTTTTTATTTTTCATGATCTGACACACACATATTTCTGCGTTTCATCCTGTCTGCCAGACATCCTTATTTTACCTGTTTGCTTCCGTCTGTCAGCTTTCTTCGTTTCTTTCGCTTCGTCCTGTCTGCCAGACATCTTTTCTGTTATGCGTTTTCGCCATTCTTATCCTGCATTCTCGCAAATACCATATCATAACCGTCGTTTCCGTAATTCAGGGAACGGTTGACACGGCTGATCGTTGCTGTGGATGCACCGGTTTTTTCTGCAATATCCAGATAGGTCTTCTGCTGACGCAACATATGTGCTACTTCAAAACGCTGTGATAAAGAAAGAATTTCATTAATTGTGCAGACATCTTCAAAAAATGTATAACATTCTTCTTTATCTTTCAGACACAAAATTGCTTCAAATAAGTGATCTACCGCCTCAGTTCTAATTTTTTTGCTCATCTCTATACTCCTTGTTTTCACATTCTGCAATATCAAACCAGGTAAGCTCCTTTACGATTCTTGCCTGATCTGTCATCGTTCTCACACTTCTTTTACAATTTCTCTATGCAAAATTTTAACATATTAAAGTTTTGACGTAAAGAGGCATTTTTCTGGAAAACAGGATCAATATATGAGCGTTGCCGTTCACTCGTGCAGATTCTTGTTGACACAGACATGCTTGCATATATGGAGCAGCAAGCGCCTGTACGAAAAGAATACCATTTTTATGAGCTCACTTGCATGCGACTTGCACATCCATTCTCTGTCTTATTCCGATACATCATTTAAAAATTCCTCTGGTGTATCCATTTTCACCAGCCTGATATCCTCCGGTGTCATCTCCTTCTTCAGAGTGCGGATATACTGCTGTGGGCTGATACCTTCCAACTGTCGGAAAACCCGGCTGAAATACAGCGCATCCGAGAAGCCACAACTGTAAGCGATTTCTTTCACCGTCCGGCTGTTTCCATATTGCTGAAACATGGATTTCGCCTTTCCGATCCGCAGGGAATTAAAATAATTCACCGGTGACTGCCCCGTCATTTCCTTAAAAATTTTCCGAAAATATCCCATGGAATAACCACTGGACTGAATCGCCTTCGAAAGTTCAAACTCCGCATTGGACACATTTTCATTCATCAGTTCAATGACACCTTCCAGCCGGATATCCTTCTTTTTACTCTGATTATAATAGGACACCAGAACCTGATACAGAAGGTCTCCAAGTACACTGGTGATAGAGGCCTCTGTCTCCCCTTTCTGATTCGTTTCACCATATTGAAACTGTTCGACCAGATCAAAAATTCTTGCAATTGTCTGCCGTTCATCGTCCTCAAACAGTTTTACACCACTGCGTCCGATATTTCGAAAATTTTTCAGAAACACGGAACGATCCAGAAATCCGTCGTTTGATTTTTTCTGATGTGGCGTATACGGTGGAATGACCAGAATCGTTCCCGGATGAAATTCATATTCTTTTCCTTCTGCCAGAAACACGCCATTCCCATTTGTGTTCAGAAGAATTTCCCAGAAACCGTGCTGATGCTCCGGAAAACTGTAATGCAGTTTCTTTGATCTGCCGATTTCAATAATCTCCATCTTTTTCCTCCATATCATTCCTGCGTTTTTCTGCACATCTGCCCATTTTACAATTATCTGTCACATTGCATATAATTTTCTCCGTTTTTTATGCATTTTAATGTACAATGTGTCTTTTTCTTTTTATCATAGCAAAAATAATGCGTTTTGTCCATGTTGTTGACAGATATCGTCTATCGTTTACAGACAGTTTTTTTCGTATAATAATCTTATCAAAATAGAGAAGATCAACAGAAAGGATGAATATTATTATGGGTATTAAATCAAGTGTAAGCTTATACAGTTTACAGTATCAGTATTTACGCGGTAACATGGATCTGGAACAGATCGTCGACTATGTTATGGGACTTGGTGCTGACGGTATCGAGCTTCTTCCGGACCAGATGCTGAAAGGCACACCAACTCCAAGTGAAGAGACTTACGCAGCATGGGATAAAATTATTGAAAAACATCATCCGGGACTTGCCTGCGATGATATTTTCCTGAATACAAATTTATACAGCAATCGTACGCTGACCAAACGTGAGTGTGTCGATCTGATCAAAAAAGAAATCGTTATGGCGCATCGCCTCGGATTCAAGGTTATCCGCCTCGTTTCCATGGTTCCTGCATGGATCCTTGAGCCATGTCTGGAAACAGCTGAAAAATACGGTGTCTCCCTCTGTATCGAGATCCACGGCGGACTCGGTTTCGGTGTTCCGAAAACAGAGGAATTCCTGGAGGAAATGATTCGTCTGGACTCCCCGTACATCGGTATCGTTCCTGATACAAGTATTTTCTGTCGCAGACCACCAAGAGTTGTGGATGAGTACTGCATGGATATCTATGGAACCAACCCGGATCTGGTAAAATATGTCAACGATGTATTTGCCAGCGGCAAAGATACCTTCCATATCAGACTGGAGAACAACGGCCAGAATCCGGAAATGGATAAATACATCAAAGATCCTGCAAAAGATATGTTCTATGCTTCCAACTGTGATGGTTACGAAAATGTACCGGTAAGCGTTATGGAGCCATTTGCAAAATACATCCAGCACTTCCATTTCAAACTGTATGAAATGACAGAGGAAGGATTAGAATATTCCATGAACTATGAAGAAGTCATCAAGTTCTTACATGAGCACAATTACAACGGCTATGTTTCTACTGAGTATGAAGGAAACCGCTGGGTAAAACCGGGCGGATATATTCCGGAAAAAGAGCAGGTTGCAGCTCATCAGAAACTGATTCAGAGTCTCATCAAAAAATACGAAGGTTAGGAGGATTTCGGACATGTTTGATAATAATGTATTTATAGAAGGAACCTGTCACAATGTAGAAGAAGATGGAAAAATCATCGGTTATGAGATGGATACATATATCACCTATTACAGAGGTATCCCGCTGTCCATGATCAACTTCCTTGCTGTAGAAGTGGATGGTGTCAAAGTACCGGCTGAAAATATCCGTTTCACACCGGATCACATCGACTGGTTCTCCTTGGAAGAAATGAAAACCGTCGGAACCATCAAATGGGAGTACGGCGCAGCTGCAACGGTACGTGTTCTGCAGGAAGGCGGTCTCTCCAAGGGTTCTCACGAAGTGCACCTGACAGTCTGCACCAGAACAGCCTACATTCCGGTACCACTGGAAGGAAATATGACGAGAACTGTCGTCATTGAATAGTTTTAGTTTCTTTTGTGGTTATAAATTTGAGGTTATGAAAGCGCCAGTCAAGTAATCTTACCTCTGCAGCTAACAATCGCTCGCCGAGGAAAGATTGCCTGACTGGCGTTCTTTTTATGTACGCATCCCCGCAATTTTTTAACTATAGCGATACGCTAATGATAACATAACTTATATTGTGAAATCAGCGAATCCTTCTGCGGCAAGCGATTCAGTGATAGACTGAGTTTTGCGAGTTTTGCGCGAGTGGAAAACGACCAGCTTTTATCAGAGTTGAGAATGAGCGCGATGAAACCGAAGCAAAACGAGGGTAACGAGCGACTAGCTGACGTAGAAGGATTCGCTGATTTCGCATTCATTTCCTACAATTTGATGGTTCGATCCTCCTGGCTGGACTGAAAACTCGCCAGTACCGCCCGCAGCGCATTGACCGACCGGTCATCGGCCGCATTGGTCCACTCGCCACTTTCCAGTTCCCGGATAAATTCACGGATCACACCTGACTCACGCTGATTTGTATTGGTCATCATCATATCCAGATCATAATAGATCTTATCCCCCCGATCCGTACTAATTTGAATCGTGTGCTCGCTGTTATCGTAAATACGCATCAGACCTTTAGTGCCGAAAATAACCGTGGAATTATCCTCTTCCCCATAATCTGTCCAACTGACTGTCATCGTACCAAACACACCACTTTCCATTTTAAAAATACAGATGGCATTGTCTTCCAGTTCAATCATATTGCCATCCGCATCTCTTTTATCCAGTGTCATAACCTTTGCCGTCACTTCCGTGATAATATCGTCCAACAGATACTGGATCAAATCAGTTTTGTGAATACCGAGATCTGCCATTGCTCCCATAGAAGCAATTTTTTTATCAAAAAACCAGATTGATCCGGACATTTTCTCTGTATCATCGGTGGCCAGCCATTTCTCCGGTCCACCATGACAGAACGTTGTCTTAAAGGTCAGTGGCTTTCCGATCAGCCCCTGTTCAATCAGCTCTTTCGCTCGAATATGCCCAGTATTAAAGCGCTGATTCTGACCAATCATCAGAAAACAATTATGTTCTTTCGCCGTCTGCAGCATTTGCTCGCATTCTTCAATAGAAGTAGCCATTGGCTTTTCACACAGTACATGTTTTCCTGCATGCATTGCGTGAATACTCACCTCTGCATGCTTGTTATTTGCCACGCAGACACTGACTGCATCAATAGATGCATCCGCTAACATTTCGTCGATGGATTTATACACTTTTCCACCATATCTGTCCGCTAATGCCTGTGCCCGCGGCATTTTTGCATCATAATATCCTGCAATCTCTACTTTTTTATTGGAAGCATACTCCGGCACATGACGCCGCTGCGCGATTCTTCCACATCCAATTACTCCTACTCTGACCATATTCGTCTTCTCCTCTCCAACTCTGTTACAATCTGTTTTATTGCTGATATCCTATGAAAACTGAATGTCTCCATAAATTGAAATAGTATCTATAAACATCCCCATGAATATGCTATCTTTATTTTACAATCACTATTTTATGTACCAATAGCACAATTGCGTCAAAAGTATGGACAAAACGCATATCAGCACCCTATTTCTTTTCATTGAACAAATGTTGAAAACATAGATTTTATTTTTTCACTTTTTTCGACAAACAAATCTTTTCAAAACAAAATCTTTCCAGTATGATAAATATATCGAGCAAATCTGTATGATACATACAACAAACAAAGAAATGTTAATGTACCTGTAGATAAACATGTATTGATCCATAACCGTCTACCATACAATGGTTCAATCCGTACCGTATCATATCATAAACAAAATATAAAATCTGGAGGAAAATAACGATGACAAACAAAGAACTTGTATTGAAATTTTACGATGAAGTATTTAACAACTGGGATATTTCAAATCTTGATGATTACATGAAAGATAATTACATCCAGCACAACCCAACTGCACCAGACGGAAAAGAAGGTTTTGTTGAATTCACAAAATTTTTCTTTGGTCTGAAACCGCATATGGATATTATTCACATTGGTGAAGATGGTGATATCGTATATGTATTCTTCAAATGCACACTTGAGAATGGTGCAATCAATAAAGTATGTGATATCTACCGCATCGAAGACGGTAAACTGGCTGAGCACTGGGATGTGGTAGAACATAACGTGCAGGATATCGTACCGCTTCACAATAATGGACTTTTTTAAATTCTTGTTTAGGGTAGTTTTAAAAGAAGCTGGAAGAAAACTCCAATGCCGGCACGACTGATTTTCTATCTGCGCTGCGCCGCTTATCTCCTAAGTGGAGGTTTCACCTCCACTTAGGAAATAGGCGACGCAGTGATCACAGAAAATTTTTCAGGTTCTTGTTGGAGTTCGTTTCTGCTTGTTCCAACTTACCCTAAACAAGAATTTATGCCAGTCCCATAAGACGTTGCACCAGTCTCACAGCATCGGCTGCATCCTTGGAGTACCCATCAGCGCCAATCTCATCTGCATAACTCTGCGTGATAACCGCACCACCGATGATCACTTTCGCATCGACATTTTTTTCTCTGACCAGTTCCACCACATCTTTCATACGCATCATAGTGGTCGTCATCAGCGCTGACAATGCAATGATATCCGCATTTTCATCAATGGCCGCCTGCACAATGGTTTCTTTTGACACATCTTTTCCCAGATCTACCACCCGAAATCCATAGTTTTTCAGCATCAATGCCACCAGATTTTTTCCGATATCATGAATATCACCTTCCACGGTTGCAATGACAATGGTCACTTTCGGACCGGTCTCATCGCCTGAGGACAACATTGGCTCCAGATATTCAATGGCCTTCTTCATGGTTTCCGCGCTGGCAATCAGCTGCGGCAGAAAATATTTCTGCTGTTCAAAAAGGTCTCCCACCTCATTTATAGCCGGAATCAGCTCCTCGCTGACAATTACTCCTGGTTCCATACCGGCTACAAGTCCTGCTTTTACTTCGTCCAGAATATTTTTCATGGACCCGTTTAATACAGCTTTATAAATAGCGCTGTGCGCAACGGAAGTTTCCTCAGTTTTTTTCTCAGCAAGAACAGTGGCTTCTTTTTTTGCATCCTGTTTTACTGTTTCCGCTTTCTTTACAGATTCAGTTTTTTTTTTCGCGTCAAACTCAGCCATGCGGTTGATATAATTCAGATCCGCACCGGTCTTGTTTAACAGTAAATCACTGGCTGCTGCCAGATTCATCATAATATCACTGGATGGGTTCGCAATGGCCATGGTCAGTCCACTCTGTAACGCCATGGTCACAAACGCGGCATTGACATATCCACGATTCGGCAATCCGAAGGAAATATTGGATAATCCGCCGACAGTTGCCAGTCCCAGCTCTTCTTTGCAATAACGAATAGTTGCCAATGTATCCAGAGCCGCATTTTTATTTGCTCCTACGGTTGCCACCAGTCCATCTACTACAATATCTTCTTTGCACATGCCAAGTTCTAATGCACGATCCAGAATCTTATGAATAATTTCCTTCTTTTCATCAATATCCTTTGGCAATCCTGCATCAGACAGCGGAAGCAAAATAAACATTGCTCCGTATTTTTTTGCAATAGGAAGCAGTTTTTCAAATTTTTCTTTCTCCAGTGAAATAGAATTAATCAGTGCGCGTCCCGGATAATGACGCAGGGCAGCCTCAATAATGTCCACATGACTGGAATCGATACAAAGTGGAAGGGTTGTGGTCATGGTCACTTCCTGAATGGCTTCCAGCATCATGGCTTTCTCATCAATTCCATTCATTCCCATATTGATATCAAGGATATGAGCACCCATCTCTTCCTGCTCTTCTGCCATATCGCAGACAACATCCATGCTTCCCTGACGCAGAGACTCCTGCAGCGCCTTCTTTCCGGTCGGATTGATACGCTCACCGATAACAAGGAACGGTCCGTTGATGTCAATTTCCTGCAATGCACGCTCGGAGGCAAGTACACGTTTGTGCTCTTTCATTACTGGAACCGGCACGATATCCTTTGTTGTCTCCACCAGGCGTGCAATGTGCTCCGGTGTGGTTCCACAGCATCCGCCAAGTACTGATGCTCCGGCTTCCATCAGCATCGGTCCGAAAGATGCAAATTCTTCCGGTCCCATATCGTAAACAGTTTCACCATCTACCATCTGTGGCAAACCTGCGTTCGGTTTGGCCAGAATCGGCACGTTTGCATATTTTTTCATCTGACGAACCATTTCTGCCATTTTCTCCGGTCCGGTGGAACAGTTAATACCAACAATGTCTGCTCCAAGGCTCTGTAATACAACCATGCAGCCTTCCGGTGTATTTCCGTATAATGTTTTTCCTTTTTCGTCAAAAGTCATGGATACCATGACCGGCAGATCACAGGTTTCTTTGATGGCCAGAACTGCTGCTCTGGTCTCCGCAAGACTCATCATTGTCTCTACGACAAAAAGATCTACACCTGCTTCATACAGGATTTTCGCCTGCTCTTTGTAAATATCAATCAGTTCTTCCAGCTCCAGATCGCCCATCGGCTCCAGGCTCTCACCAGTCATCGTCATATCAGCGCAAACCAGACCTTTGTCGCCGGCCGCTTCTTTACAAAGCTGCACCAGTTTTGTATTAATCTCTACAATTTTATCGGCCAGACCGTATTCTTCTAATTTAATTCTGTTTCCGGAAAAAGTCGGTGCATACAAAATCTGAGTTCCCGCCTCGATATACCGCTTCTGCAGGTCTACAATTACATCCGGGTGATCCAGGATCCACTGCTCCGGGCATACACCAGTTGGCATACCTGCTTTCTGCAGGTTACTTCCGGTAGCTCCATCCAGAAATACCGGACCTTTTTCCAACAGTCCATAAAGTTCTTCTCTTGTCATTTCAACTCTCCTATACTATTTCCGCGCATCAATGATCCGGCAGATCAGCGATACTCGGTTAAATGGTGTCATAAAATAAAATCCGTCAGCTATATTTTCCAGTTTTTCCATCACAGACAGGGATATACGGACAGCCACGTCCTCTGCCTCCCCACGGCTCATATCCGGCCGATACTGTTCCACAATTTCATCTGGCACCTGAATGCCCGGCATCTCGTTTTTGATAAACATCGCGTTGCGATAGCTGACTAACGGCATAATACCACATAAAATCTTTGTGTTCAACTCCCGCTTCATTCTGGCCAGCTTTTCTACTTCCTCATCAGAATAAATTGGCTGTGTCATAAACCAGGAAGCACCTGCATCAATTTTCTTCTTCATACGCTCAATTACTTTGTCCGTATTGGCCTGGTTCTGATTCAGCGCACCGCCATAAGAAAAAGCATCCTGCAGGAATATGTCATGATTCAGTTCTTTTACATAATCCATAAAACGGATAGAATTAAAGTCAAACACACTCTTTGTATTGTCGCGCTCCCCGGAAGGAACTGGATCACCGGTAATGATCATCAGATTGCGGATTCCGTTGATATGAGCTCCCAGCAATGTGGAATGCATGCTGATACGGTTTCTGTCACGGCAGGCAATATGTGGCATAACAGGAATATCCACCATGGAACTTACTTTTGCAGCCAGCAAAACAGAATCTGCTCTTGCTCTGGCCAGTGGAGAATCCGCCAGAGTAATAATGTCCACGTTGCTCTGTTTTAACAGGAACGCTCCTTCCATCAGTTTCTGCGCATTCTGGTCAAAAGGCGGATCCAACTCCACTGCAATGACCTTTTCTCCACGCTGTAATTTTGCCATAAACGGATTGTTTCGTGTTTGAGATACGGTATCTTCTGCACCTTTTTCTGCCGCCAGTTTTTTCTGTGGTACTTTTCCTGCCAGTTTTTCGCAAAGCACCCGAATGTGCTTTGGTGTGGTGCCACAGCATCCGCCAAGGATATTTACTCCAAGATCTGCGATCTGCTCCATTTTTTCTGCAAAATAGTTCACGCCATCCGCATGACCTGCCTGTCCACGGACAATCTGCTGATATCCACTGTTTGGCAATACCTGGATATATTTCTCCGTAGCCAGTTTCTGCGCCTTGATCAGTTTGTACATATGGGCTGCACCAAGCAGGCAATTACATCCATAGCTGTCGATTTCCGGTGTCTGTGCTGCCTCCGCAAACAGACGGCTGATACTGATTCCTCTCGTCGTATATCCATTTCGATTGGCAGCAAAGGAAATCATCACAAATGCTTCCGGGCATTTTTCTTTGATATAGCGAGCCGCTATTGCAACCGCTTTGATATCAGAGAATGTCTCAAAATTAAAAATTTGTGCCCCGCATTCCAGAAAACAATCTGCTAAAAAACGGTATTCTTCTGTCTCATTAAATTCATCCTCGTAAAACAGATTTTCTGCCACCGGGCCGATATCCGCTGCCACAAAAATTTCTTCCTGGCGTTTCTGTGCCGCATCCTGTGCCAGTTTCCAACCAGTCTGGATTATTTTTTTCACATAAGCATCCTGCTCCTGACGATTATGAATGCCTTTGCTCAGTGCCATGGCATGGTTTGCCGCAAATGTATTCGTACGGATCAGTCTGGCTCCCTGCTCCAGATATTCCTCATGAATCCGGCTGATCAGTTCCGGCTCCAATAGGTTTGCTTCCTCTGCAATTCTTCCATTCTCTGTCTTTTTTCTGTCATAGTAAGTACCCATGGCACCATCTGTGATCAGAATATGTTCTTTTAAATATTCTCTAATCATTATTTTCTCCAAATTCCATCTATGGTCCATCTCAGTCTGAGACTATATACCTACTGAAATAAAAAACGTACCTATATTTTCTATGTATTATAACGCATTTTAGCAGGTACTGAAAATGGCTTTTATTCCTTCTTCTGACCTGCATTGCTGTAAAGTTTCTTCTTAATTCTTTTTTCTACCAGTTTTAAAATACCATTTACACCTAGTACCATCGCTATGGACAACACGGTTCCCCAGACGATTTTTACCACATTCTGGGTACGCATGCCTTCAAATAATATGGTTCCCAAACCGCCTGCTCCGACGGTGGACGCAATGGTCGCAATTCCAATGGTAGAAATGATCGCGATATGGATTCCCGCGATCATGGTATCTAACGCCAGTGGCAATCGGATTTTTCGAAAAATCTGATTTCTGGTCATTCCCATTCCAGTGGCTGCCTCAAGGACTCCTGGTTCCACCGCCGTAAATCCGTCGGTAAAACTTTGCACCAGAATAAACTGATTGTAGATCACCAGCACCAGAATCGCCGTCTGCATGCCCAATCCCGTCACCGGCAGCAGCAGGGCAAACAGCGCCAGACTTGGAATCGCATAGATCATACTGGAAACCCGCATGATCCATGTTGTGATTCGCTTATGCTCCATCACCAGCATGGAAATCATAAATGCCAGAGCGATGGAAATCAAAAGTGTAATCCCTACAATCTCGAAATGCTCCAGAACAGCCTGTATTAACTTGTCATAATGTCTCGTTGTATAAGATATAAAACGTGTCATCTGAAAAAGTTTAATCCTTCCTGTACCGACTGTAGCAATGAAGCCACATATTCATTCGCCGGATATTCCAAAATCTGTTTTGCAGTATCAAACTGCTGAATTTTTCCCTGATTCATGATCATGATCCGGGTTCCAAGTTTCAATGCTTCTGTCACATCATGGGTGACAAACATGCAGGTCAATCCTGCACGCTCATGTATTTTCAATAATTCATCCTGCAGTTTTGTCCGGTTGATAGCGTCGATGGCTCCAAATGGCTCATCAAGCAACATCAATGACGGACCAGCTGCCAGTGCGCGGGCAAGTCCCACGCGCTGCTGCTGTCCGCCGGAAAGCTGCGCCGGATAACGATTGCGATACTGTTCCGGATTCAAATTTACCAATTCCAGCAATTCTGTCACTCTGGTATGGATCCGTTCGGCATCCCATCCAAGGATTTCCGGTACCACTGCAATATTTTTTTCAACGGTCATGTGCGGAAACAAGCCCACCTGCTGGATCACATATCCGATTTTTCTGCGCAGCTGCACCGGATCTGTCTTCTGGATATTTTCGCCAAATACATGGATTTCTCCGGAAGTCGGATCATATAACCGGTTCACCATTTTCATCAGCGTGGTTTTTCCACAACCGGAAGTGCCCAGAATCGTGATCATTTCTTTTTCCTGAATCTGAAAACTGACATGATCCACGGCGTTTTCCGTTGCATTCGGAAACCGTTTTACCACATCCTGAAATTCTACTGCAATGCTCATCCTTCTATTCCTTTCTACACAGTTCCAGACAATTTTCTTCCTACTTTATATGGAAAAATGTCTGGTTTCTGTGCATCTTTTCTGATTCTTTAGTCCTGCTATTTTATTGTAGCGTAAAAATCTGCTGCTACATCTTCGTACTCTTCTTTGTCGATGTCTACCTGTGCATTTAATTTTGTCATTGTCTCTGTATCAATTGCTGCACTGATCTTGTTGATGATCTCTGCTACATCCGGATGTGCATCAATCACTTCCTGACGAACAACCGGGATAATGTTGTACGGAGGCCAGAAATGTTTGTCATCCTCTAACAGAATAAATTCATTACTGCTCAGCTGTGCATCTGTGGTGTAAGCCGGTACACAGTCTACCTCATCATTTTCCATTGCCTGATATTTCAGAGAATTATCAAAGGTATTTTTAGATTTGAAATTAAATGTTCCGTATGTCTGCTCCAGTCCCGGAAGTCCATCTTCACGCTCAAAGGTATCGGATGTTCCACCGAAACGGATATTTTCTGCATTTGCCTGAAGGTCTGAAATTGTTTTGATGCCATATTTCTCTGCCACGTCTGCACGCATGGTCAGTCCGTTTCCGTTGCTTGCCTCACACATATCCAGAACATCCAGATTGAAGTTCTCTGCATACATTTTCTTTACGGTATCGTAAGTCACCTGCGGGTCTGTTTCCATCGGCTGATCCAGAATGGTCAGCAATGCAGTACCTGTGTATTCCGGATACATATCAATCTGACCGTCGCATACTGCCTGATGGATCAGATTGTCGGATACCTCAAATTCACGGTCTACGGTATAACCTGCATCTTCCAGTGCCAGCGCATATAATTCGCCCAGAATTTTGCTTTCACTAAAGCTTTTTGCTCCAATCTTAATGGTAGTGTCCTCGTTTGCACTGCTATTGCTCTCAGTTGCTGCACTTCCATCTGCTTTCTGGTCTGTTGTTCCGTTACTTCCGCATCCCGCAAGCGCTGCAAAAGACGCAACTGCAAGGATTACTGCAAATAATTTCTTTTTCATCTCTTTTTCCTCCTGTAGTTCATTCTTTGAACAATTCTTCTATATGATATCTATTGATAGTATGCTCTGGAATTTTCTCCTTCTGCACTTTGTTTTCCTTACATTTAGCAATTCATATGCTACTTTTATATTTGATTTGTTAAGCTGCTCGGCTCAATTTTTTCTGAATCGCGCCAAGTCCCATACTGCAAAGCATTGTGATCACCGCTACGGTTCCACCCCCGATCACCAGATATTCCGTTTTCAGCAGATTAATTCCATTAAAAATCAGAATACCAAGACCGCCTGCGCCGATATACGCAGCCAGTGTCGCACTTGCAATAACCTCGGACATCGCCATGCGGATACCACTGATAATGCCCGGCATTGCCAACGGCACTTCCACCTGGCGGAACTTTCTCTTTTTATCCATTCCCATGGCATCTGCCACTTCCAACATAAATGCCGGAACCTGTGAAAAAGCCAGTGTCGTCTGGATCAGAATTGGTGGGATTGCCAGAATAACCAACGCTGTCAAAGCCGGTTTCACACCAACGCCCATAATCGGAATCAGAATAACCAACACCGCAAGACTTGGTATTATACGTAATGCACTGAATCCGGTGGTCAGTATTTTTTTCACCTTTGGCACACGAAGGCACAGGATTCCGCATGGAATACCGATCGCAGCTGCAATGGCAACCGCCAGAAGGCTTAGATACACATGCTGCCAAATCATATGCAGATACTCCTGCCCATGCGTTTGAAAATATTCCACATATGCTTGCATGACTTCTCCTCCGTTTCCTGATATTTCTATCTTGTCTGCATAAAAACAGCCAAAGTTTACTGATACTTACTTTCTTAATCTTACCTATATTAGCAAAAAAACAATTATCCTGCAAGCCAATATCAGCCTGACGCAACCTATCTTACTACATTTTAGAGTAAATTACTAGGTATTTTTGTAACTTCCATGGTTACAACAACTTTTTCAATATTTCTTTCACATATCTTGGTACTTTTTTACAAAAAGCAATCGGACATATTTTGCAAAAAAATCCTTTTTCTCATTTTTCCTATTCTTCTATAAAGAAAAAAGATAGCAGTTGTATCGCTACAACTGCTATCTCAGTAAAACGGACATTCACAATCCGCTTCTGCTACTTGCTCATGAACATAATCACTTTGCTTATCCTGCGTTCAAACGCTTATAAATTTGCCAATACCCCAAGGATTGCTCCAAAAATGGAATTCAGCAATGTCACTACCAAGAAAATGATTCCAAGTACCAGACCTGCTGTCGCCATACCTTTTTTCTCACTGTGACGTCCCTTTGTTGCAAATACAATTGCCAGAATGGTTGTAATATATCCGGCAATCGGGAACAGCCATGTCACGATAGAGACAAGTCCTAAAACCAGTGATGCCACTGCACGGTTATTATTATTGTTTTCCATAACTTTCCTCCTGTTGCTTCTCTTTTGTGCTTTAATTCGTATAGAATATCATATTTCATTCAGAGAAACAATCTGATATTTCTTAGGATTTTCTTAGTTTTTCTTTTTAGAAAATTTTGTCTTAAATACGTACCACAGTGCACCTGTGATGCATACGGAAGAATATCCACCGCAGATAACGCCAACCATCAGAGGTCCTGCAAATTCACGGATGGAAGATACACCCAAAATGAATAGCATAAATACCATGATGAATGTTGTCAGGGAAGTATTGATGCTTCGTGACAATGTCTGTGTGATACTCTTGTTTACGACCTCTTTCAGATCGGTATTTCTCTGACTTCCTGCCAGAGCCATATTCTCACGGATACGGTCGAAGATAACGATGGTCGCGTTGATGGAGTAACCTACCAGAGTCAGCATGCAGGCAATGAATGTGCTGCCCACAGATGTCTGGGATAATGCGTAAAATGCTAATACTACAAGTACATCGTGTACCAGAGCGATAACCGCACTGCTTGCAAAACGGATATCTTTGAATCGGAACCAGATGTAGATCAGCATACAGATTGTCGCAATGATCACGGCTACGATTGCATCACTTCTCATCTCACTACTGATGGTGGAGCTGATGTTTGTAGATGTAATATCGCTCTCCTGAACACCGAAGTTATCTTCCATTGCTGTTGCCAGCTGTTCACGCTCATCCAGATCCAGTGTTCTGGTCTTGATGATGATAGAGTTGCTGTCTGCAACTTTCTGTGTCTGAACGTTTGCATCGCCGGTTACTTCTTCTACATAAGGTACGATCTGATCATCAATCTCCTCAATGGTGTAATCTTTGTCAAATGCAACAGTTGTTGCTGTACCACCCTTAAACTCCATGCTGAAGTTTAATGCCTGTCCGTTACCAGCTTTGTGTGCGCCCATGCCAACAAATCCAGCTACGATCACTGCAAGGGAAATTCCGAAGAATAATCCACGTTTTCCAAGGAAGTTGACGCTCTTGCGCTCTTTCTTTTCACCGTAAAATATCTTATCCTGGAATCCCAGTCCATACAATGCTTTTACCAGCCATCTGGAGATTCCCAGTGCCGTAAACATGGAGAATACGATACCGATTGCCAGTGTTGCTGCAAATCCTTTTACCGTACCTGATCCACGCAGACCAAGTACAGCTGCAGCGATCAATGTGGTGATATTTCCATCAAAGATCGCGGAAAATGCTTTCTTAAATCCAATATCAATGGACTGTGCAACAGAATGTCCTGCTGCAATTTCCTCACGGATACGTGCGAAAATAATAACGTTCGCATCCACCGCCATACCAATGGACAGGATAATACCTGCAATACCAGGTAAGGTCAGTGTAATGTGATATAAATGTAAAATTGCAAGAATGATACCGGTATAGATAAGCAATGCAATAGATGCTGCCAGTCCCGGAATGCGGTATGCGATCAGCATGAATGCAATGATGATCAGGATACCAATGATTGCTGCAATAATACTTGTCTTGATTGCCTGAGAACCAAGTTTTGCTCCAACGACCTCAGACTGTAACTCTTCCAGTTCCAGTTTCAGAGCACCGCTTCGGATCTGGGAAGCAAGTGCTTCTGCATCCTCATAACTGCTCATACCACTGATCACAGCTTCACCATTTGTGATCTGGCTCTGTACCGTCGGATAACTGATACACTCACCATCATAATAAATTGGCAGTACTTTATTCAGATATTCTCCAGTTTTTTCAGAGAAAATCTTAGCACCTTCATCATTCAGTTTTAACTGAACGACATATTTACTGCCGGATGTTGTTGTATCACTCTGTGTGGCAGCCTGTGCATCGGCTACCATCTCACCGGTCATGAATGTCTCGCCCTCTGTTGTCTTAAACTCCAGAGTACCCGGTGTTCCAAGTTCTTCCAGAATTGAGTTTGCATCAGATACGCCCGGGATCTCTACGGAGATACGGTTATCGCCTACCTGATAAACCTCAGCCTCTGTGCTGTAAGTCTCGACACGTTTCTGCAGTTTGTATACAGTATCACTCATATCCTCTGCAGACGGTGTCTCATCGCCTTTTACCTGGTATGTAATGCTGACACCACCGGCAAGATCCAGGCCTAATTTAACACCTTTGTCATTGTCCTTTGCTGCGGTACCTTTTACAATACCATAAGAATAGTAGCCAAGCAGTAACATCGCAATGATCATTACCAGAAAGACTACGACTCCCTTTTTCTTTTTCATCCTTCTACCTCCATCTCAGCTTCTGCCGCTTTGATCATGATTGCACATTCAATACGCTTTTTCTGAAGTTCACAGCCAATATCATATGCATCATTGATATGTCCATGGAAATGATAGGAGTTTGCTGCGCATCCGCCGCTACAATAGAATTTTGCAAAACATTTTCTGCATTTTTCTTTTGCATAAACGTTACAGCATTTGAATTCATCCCGAATGTCGGTACGTTTTACGCCGTCCCAGACATTTCCCATCAGGAATTCTTCATTTCCTACAAACTGATGGCAAGGATAGAAATCACCCCACGGTGTAACTGCCAGGTACTCGGTACCTGAACCACATCCTGATAATCTCTTTGCCACACATGGACCACCCTCTAAATCTATCATAAAATGGAAGAAATTGAAATCCTTTCCGGCTTTTTTTCTTTCTACCATTTCAGCGGCAAGTTTGTCATATTCCTCAAACAGCTTCGGCAGGTCTTCCTCACGGAGTGCGTACTCCTCAGAATCCTCTGCTACTACCGGCTCAACGGAAATCTGTTTGAACCCAAGGTCTGCCAGATGAAGGACATCATCTGCAAAATCCAGATTGTAATGAGTAAAAGTACCGCGGACATAATACTTGTCCTGATTGCGGCTCTCTGCAAACTGCTGGAATTTCGGCACGATCATATCGTAGCTTCCTTTTCCGTTACGGAACGGTCTCATGTGATCGTGTACTTCTTTTCTTCCATCGATACTTAAGACAACGTTACCCATTTCTTTGTTTGCAAATTCCATTACTTCATCGTTCAGTAATACACCATTTGTTGTCAGTGTAAAACGGAATTTCTTGTCATGCAGCTTCTCCTGCTCTCTGCCGTATTTTACCAGATCTTTGACAACCTGCCAGTTCATCAGAGGCTCGCCACCGAAGAAATCTACTTCCAGATTGCGACGGCTTCCGGAGTTTTCGATCAGGAAATCCAGTGCTTTCTTTCCGACCTCATAACTCATCAGTTCTCTGTGACCATGATATTCGCCTTCTTCTGCAAAGCAGTAGCGACAGGCAAGGTTGCAGTCGTGTGCAATGTGCAGGCAAAGTGCCTTTACAACTGTCGGACGTTTCTTAAAGTCCATAATGTAATTTTCGTATTCGTCTTTTGTAAACAACTCTCCGTCTTCTGCCAGGGAAGCGACTTCCTCACAGGCTTCTTTCACTTCTGCCTCGCTGTATTTTCCGGACAGTTCTGCTACAATCTCCTCCGGTGTGTGATCTTCGTACAGAGCGATCACATCATAGGAGACATCATCTACCACATGGATCGCACCACTGTTTACATCAAGAACAATGTTATAACCATTATTTTTATACTGGTGAACCAAATGTAGTTCCTCTCTTTCTATTTTTGTCTATAAAATCAGCAAATTCCGCTGCTTTTTATTTTTCCTCTAAACGTGCAAATGACCGCATGCCTTAGCATACGGCCCTTTGTTCATAATCCGTTTTGTTTTTCTTATTTGTGCTCGCAGCTCTGGTTTCCTACTGTACAGGAAGTTTTGCAAGCAGACTGGCATGATGTCTGGCACTCACCACATCCACCTTTTTTTACTGTGTTCTGTAATCTTTTTGTATTTAATGTTTTTACATGTTTCATGGTCAGAAAAACTCCTTTCTTTATTATACATGTCAAGAGTATAGCATATTTTCCGCTATAAAGGAAGTCTTTTTTTATCCGCATGCAAAGCAAAACATTTTTTCACAAAACAGATATAAAACCCTTACATTTTAAATGGGGAACTGAACATATTCAACTGATCATTCCTCCGATCATTCCGGCTCCCATGCACATGATCAATGTCATGCCAACATGCAGTCCATCACCGGAAATTCCCTGGTTCATCAACAGGGAACCGATCAGTAACACGACAAAATATGCTCCGCCGATCAGAATCCCCCACAAAAAACGTCTCGTTTTCATCCGCTTTCCGATAATAATGCCACCCAGCAGTCCCGACACTACATAGATTACCATAATGCCGATAGTGACAATATTCTCCGTCAGCTCCATTTTATAAAGAAGAAATGCCAGCAAAAACAGCGCTGCCCCCGTTAATATGTACATAACCAGCAATGTACTCAATACTTTCAGTACGATCTTGTTATTTCCTTCAGCTCGTTCCATTTTTCTTCCTCCCATTACTGTTTTCGATTTTTATTTCTCATGTTTTCTGTCACAATTTTTTTCTGTTATACATATATATTCGGACAATCCGACGGATAGAACCTCTTTTTTTCGCAACAATCCCTTGAAAATCCTATTTGTTTCCTGTAATATATAGAATAAAAATTGTAATCCCACAGCGCATTTTACACATAATCTGTGACACGCTGTGCTTACAGGCAACATATTTATTTTAGAGAGGTGAATTATTTTTGGACATAAGTTCCACAATACAATTAATCATACTGGTCATTCTGCTGGGTTTATCAGCGTTCTTTTCCTCATCGGAAACGGCACTGACTACCGTAAACCGCATCCGTATGCGGTCACTGGCAGAGGAAGGAAACAAGCGTGCCACCCGGGTACTGAAAATCACGGATGACTCCGCAAAGATGCTTAGTGCGATCCTGATCGGCAATAACGTGGTCAACCTGACCGCTTCTTCTCTGGCTACCACCCTTACCATTCATATTTTTGGCAGCACCGGTGCCGGAATTGCCACCGGAATCCTGACGGTACTGATCCTGATCTTCGGTGAGATTTCTCCGAAAACCATTGCAACTCTGCGGGCAGAAAAAATTTCCCTGCGTTTTTGTAACATCATCTGGATCCTGATGAAAGTCTTGACTCCGGTCATCTTTATCATCAATCATCTGGCAATGCTGGTACTTCGTCTGACGGGTGTCAAAGCTTCCGAAGGCAAGCAGGCCATGACAGAGAGTGAGCTGCGTACCATCGTGGATGTCAGCCATGAATCCGGTGTCATTGAATCCGAAGAGAAAGAAATGATCAACAACGTATTCGATTTTGGCGATGCATTGGCAAAAGAAGTCATGGTACCACGTATCGATATGACCTTTGCTCAGGTGGACAGCAGTTATGACGAAATTCTCGATATTTTCCGGGAAGACCGTTTTACCCGTCTGCCGGTGTACGAAGAGACCACCGATGATGTCATCGGTATCTTAAATATCAAAGACCTGCTTTTATGTGACCGGGAGCATTTCTCCGTGCGGGAGCTGATGCGCGAACCGTATTTTACTTACGAACACAAACACACGGCGGATCTTCTGGTGGAGATGCGAAACTCTTCCATTAATATTGCTATCGTACTTGATGAGTACGGCACAACCGCCGGTCTGCTGACATTAGAAGATCTGATTGAAGAAATCGTCGGAGAGATCCGTGACGAATACGACTATGACGAAGAAGACCCGATCCAGAAGATTTCGGATCATGAATATCTGGTGGAAGGTTCCATGAATCTGGAAGATTTCAGTGATGCACTGAACCTGCATCTGGAATCCGATGATTACGATTCCATCGGCGGCTATATGATCGGTCTGTTAGACCATCTGCCAAAGATTCGGGAATCTATTATGACACCGGATGGCATTTTCCTGCAGGTGCGCACAAAGAATAAGCATCGAATTGAGAAGATTTATGTACGTCTTCCGGAGATTTCTGCTAAAGCTGAAAATTTCGGTTCAAAAGACGGATATCAGTAATGAAATAAACCGATCTGCTGACATCACATTTATCATTTTATAACAGCAAAAAAGAGACTTCTCTATGGCTCATAACCACAGGGAAATCTCTTTTTTATTTTCATTATTTATTCACAGTGAGAAATCTTACAAACTCTCTGAAACAATTCTACTTCTTTTTTTTGATTACTCGATTACGTGAATCCATCCTTCCGGAGCTTCAATCTTGCCTTCCTGAATATCAACTAATGTCTCACGCATTTTAGCAAGAACCGGTCCCATCTCATCCATACCGCTTGCGAAGCAGATCTCACGACCATGATCTACGATCTTGCCAACTGGAGAGATAACTGCTGCTGTACCGCACAGACCACACTCAACGAAGTTCGGAACCTCATCCAGATATACTTCTCTCTGCTCTACTTCCAGTCCAAGGTAATGCTCAGCTACATACATCAGAGAACGACGTGTGATAGATGGCAGAATACTGTCAGACTTCGGTGTTACGATCTTGTTGTCTTTTGTAACGAATAAGAAGTTTGCGCCACCTGTCTCCTCAACTTTTGTACGTGTTGCAGCATCCAGATACATGTTCTCAGCATATCCTTCTTCATGAGCAGTTACAATTGCATGTAAGCTCATTGCATAGTTTAATCCGGCTTTGATATGACCTGTTCCGTGAGGAGCTGCACGGTCAAAATCTGTCACACGGATTGTTAACGGTTTTACGCCGCCTTTGAAGTACGGTCCAACCGGTGTTGTCAGTACACGGAACTGATATTCCTGTGCCGGTTTTACACCGATAACCGGGCTGCTTCCGAACATATACGGACGAATGTAAAGTGTTGCGCCTGTACCATATGGTGGAACATAAGCCATATTTGCTTTTACAGTCTTCTCTACAGCCTCGATGAATTTATCTTCCGGATAAACTGGCATTTCCAGTCTTCTTGCGGAATCAGCCATACGGGATGCATTTAAGTCCGGGCGGAAAATAACTACTTTTCCGTCTACGGTTGTGTATGCTTTTAATCCCTCAAAAACAGTCTGTGCATACTGTAATACACCTGCACACTCGTTTAATACGATAGTAGCGTCCTCGGTCAGAGTTCCCTCATCCCATGCGCCATCTTTATAATTTGCTACGAAACGTTTGTCTGTCTGACGATATCCAAAGTCCAGGTTTTCCCAATCGATATTCTTCTTTTCCACTGTGATATCCTTCTTTCTTATCTATTTTGCAATTTTCACTTTTTGTTCCTGCATTTACGTTTTTTCTCTCTATGTACTGTTATACAGCAAATCATAGAGCATTTCCAGTTCTTTTTCAAAAAATGCCTGCATTTTTTTCATGTGTTTCAGGCAAAAGATGAATTAATTTTCATTCAATAATTCATCCGATATCCCATTCTTCACATGAATTGTATTTTTTACTAATCATTGCGACTGCAAAAATGCATCTTCCAGCAGTTTTTTCACATCCAACCCGAGCTTCCTAAATTAATTATCTACAGGAAGTACTGATAGATTCGATAGCTACTGCACCACCCCGCACAATCTCCACACTCTGGAACCGCTGTTTTAAAAAGGCGATCAGTTCGTTATTTCTGCGCTCTGTCAGCTTGCACTCTAAAAGAACACTGTCCATTCCGATGTCTGCCGGCTCTACATGAAAGGTCTCTGCAATTCGGAATACTTCTGCCTTATCAGTGTTGCTTAATTTTTTCACCTTGGCAAACATAAGCTCTTTCATATGGATCGGTACATCGGTCAGATCCATAACTTTAATAACCTCAACCATACGGTTTAACTGTTTTTTAATCTGTTCAAAGGTAATGTCATCGCACACTGTGCTGATGGTGATTCTGGAAGTATCCTCCTCCTCTGTCGTACCTACGGTCAGACTTTTCAGGTTGTAGGATTTTCCTGCAAATAAACCGGAGATTTTTGCAAGAACACCAACCTGGTTTTCTACATATAATGCAATCCATCTGTCTTTCATTGCCATTCTCCTCCCTTATTTGCTTTTCAGAATCATGTTATTCATCGGATTTCCACCCGGAACCATCGGAAGTACGATTTCCTCTGTAGCGATCATAAATTCGATGACAGTCGGCGCATCGGTATTGTTCTTTGCTGCCTCCAGTGCCGGAATAATGTCCTCTTCCTTTGTGACACGGATGCCGTGTGCACCGTAACTCTCTGCCCATTTCATGAAATCCGGTACATATGGCGGACAACTTTCATTTGGTCCCTTGCAATGTTCCGGACATCCTTTGCGGCGGCGCAGACAGGTAGCAGAATAACGTTTTCCGTAGAATAGCTGCTGCATCTGACGAACCATACCAAGGTAATAGTTGTTCAGCAGGCAAACGGTGATCGGCGTCTGCTGTACAATAGCGGTTGCCATCTCCTGCATGTTCATCTGAAATCCACCGTCACCGGTGATACATACCACATCTCTGTCACGATGTCCCATCTTTGCTCCAAGTGCAGCCGGGAAACCAAATCCCATGGTTCCAAGTCCGCCGGAAGTGATGATCTTCTTATTTTTATTTACATCCAGATACTGGCTTGCCCACATCTGGTGCTGACCTACGTCAGTAACGTATGTAACTTCATCGTAAACCTGATTTAAACCTTCCATGATCATCTGCGGTGTCATGCCTTTATCACGGCGCATTTCCAGTGGATTCTCATGATCCCAGGCTGCGATCTGTTTTACCCATTCGTCAGTATCCTTCGGCTCTACCCATTCCAACATCTGCTGCAGGGCAACTTTTGCATCCGCTACGATCGGCACATCTACCACAACGTTTCGGGAAATCGCTGCTGCATCGATATCCACATGAATGATCTTGGCCTTTGGTGCAAACTCGTTCAGATCACCAGTGATACGGTCATTGAAACGGGTTCCAATGGAAAAGAGCACATCACATTTGCTGACTGCGATATTTGCCGCATAACGGCCATGCATTCCGCTGCTTCCAACGTAATACGGATGGTCGGACGGGATCGCGCCTTTTCCCATAACGGTTGTAACAACCGGAACATGTGTGATATTTACGATCTGCTCTAACAGTTCGTTAGCCCCTGAGATATTGACACCGCCTCCGGCAAGGATTAGCGGGCGGCGTGCCACTTTCAGTAATTTTGTCGCTTTTTTCAACTGTCCAAGGTGAACGCCCTCGTTAATTTTGTAACCACGGATGTCTACATGATCCGGGTATTCGGACGGACCTGTTGCAGTCTGAATATCTTTCGGAAGATCGATCAGAACCGGTCCCGGCTTTCCTGTTTTTGCAATGTGGAATGCCATTTTGATGGTTTTTCCCAAATCTTTGCGATCACGGACTGTCACACTGTATTTGGTGATACCGCGTGTCATACCGACGATATCAACCTCCTGAAATGCATCGTTACCAATCAGATTTAATGGTACCTGACCGGTAAATACAACCAGTGGAATACTGTCATAAAAAGCATCTGCAATGGCTGTCACGGTGTTTGTCGCACCAGGACCGCTTGTTACCAGGCATACGCCTGTTTTTCCGGTCTCACGGGCATAACCTTCTGCCTCATGAACCAGCGCCTGCTCATGACGTGGCAAAACCAGATCAATCTTGCCATTTCCCATCAGATATAATTCATCAAATAAATCAGTTACCGTTCCGCCCGGATAGGCAAACACGGTATCTACGCCTTCTTCAAGAAGAGCTTTTACAAATAATTTTTTTCCTGTTATATCCATTCAACTCTCTCCTTTTTCCTTCCTTTTTGTCCCTACATCACTTCGGATTTTTATATACATCTATTTCTTATGTAGAAGTGATCCCTTCATTTTATGGAACTTTGGGAAGTTATATCCACCCTAACGTGCGCAGCAGGAAAATCCATCCCGTCAGTGTCACGGAAGCCAGCAGTGTGGTCGCCACTACGATGCTCGCCGTCAACACACCATCGTTATGCATATTTTTTGCCATGATATAACAGCTCGGGGTTGCCGGTGCTGCCAGCATGACTACGAGTGCGACCATTTTTTCGCCCTGAAAACCAAGAGCAGCCGCAATCGGAATAAAAATTGCTGCCTGGGCGATCAGCTTGATAAAAGCAGCCCAGAGGGTAGGTTTGATCTTTGCCAGTGCCTTCTTTCCTTCAAAGCCCGCGCCAAGTCCGATCAATGCAAGTGGGGTTGCCATCTTTGCCACATTGTTTACGGTCGAATTTACCAGTTCCGGCAGTGGATTATGTAATAATGCCACGATCAGACCAAGGACTATGCCGATGATAATCGGGTTCTTCAGGATGTTGATACCAGCCTGTTTGATTCTGCCTGTATCGCGCTCATTCTCCGGATAATCTCCTTCAAATGTCAGTACAAGCACGGAATATATGTTGTACAACGGAACCGCACCGATGATCATTAGGGATCCCATTGTTGACTGCCCGTAAATATTCTGGATAAATGCCAGTCCCATAACCGCCGCGCTGCTGCGGAAGGAAGCCTGAGTAAAAGCACCTACCATAGATTTGTCTTTCATAAAAATTTTTGTCAGGCCATACACACTCCAGAAACAGATAGAAGTGGCAATGGCACAAAACAGCACATATTTCAGGTCAAATACTTCCTGAATATTGACGGATGACAGGTCACGGAACAGCAAAAACGGCAAAGTCACCTTGAAATTGAACTTATTTGCCACCGTGACAAAGTTTTCGTTCAGCATACCGATCCGACGTAAAAAGTAGCCAATTACCATGACAAGGAAAATCGGTATCGTCACATTGATACTAAATAAAAAGTTACTCATGCTTTATGCCTTCTTTTCATATTTATAGAAATAATATTCCAGATCAAAGTAGGTCTGCTCCTCGCTGTCCGCGGTAACCACCCACTCTTCTTTTTCATCCAGATTCGGGAACCAGGCATCTGCCTCGTAAGCAAAATCGATTTTTGTAATGTGCGCCACCTCGCACTCATCCAAAAGCTGTCTGTAAATACTCTCACCGCCGATGACGTAAATATCTTTGCTGTCGTATTTTTTCAGTTCTTCGTGCAGTTCGTCCATATCGTGCACGATCACAGCTCCGTCAACCTGATAACTGTGATCACTTGTCAGAACGATATTCACACGGTTTTTCAGCGGTTTCTTTCCCGGAAAACTCTCCAGTGTTTTACGTCCCATGACAACGATTTTTCCGGTGGTTGTCTCACGGAAAAACTTCATGTCATCCGGAATGCTCACCAGCAGCTTATTATTTCTGCCGATGGCCCAGTTTTTATCTACTGCTACAATTAAATTCATGTATCTCACATCTCTCTTTCTTCTTAATTAATATTTCATACAGTTCACACGCGCCATTCGCAAAACGCCTTTTCAGGCTTCTCCGTAGCTACGCTACTATTTTTGCTCATAATAAGGCGCTCCCTTCATCACTATGCATCCAGCCAATTCCTCATGCAAGCATGATCATTGTCTGAATACATGTGATGAGTGAACTGTTAAACCGCGATTGGTATATTTGTGATCTGCGGACCGGTCTGATAATTATCCAGACGCACATCATCTCTTGTAAACTTGTAAAAATCCTTCACTTCCGGATTCAGCCAGAAGGTCGGAGCCGGAAGCGGCTCACGGGAGATCAGCTCCTGTACCAGCGGAATATGTCTGTCATAAATATGCGCATCCGCAATGACATGCACCAGCTCACCCACCTGCATATTGCAAACCTGCGCCAGCATATGCATGAGTACCGCGTACTGACACACATTCCAGTTATTTGCTGCCAGAATATCCTGGGAACGCTGATTCAATATCGCATTCAGCACCAGTTTATCCTGCCCCGGTTTCTTTGTCACATTAAATGTCATGCTGTAGGCACAAGGATACAGATGCATTTCATGCAGATCCGCGTGCACATAAATATTGGTCATAATACGGCGACTGTAAGGATTGTTTTTCAGATCATAGATCACACGATCCACCTGATCCATCATACCTTCCTTATACTGATGCTTTACGCCCATCTGATAACCATATGCTTTTCCGATGGAACCGGTTTCATCTGCCCACTCATCCCACACATGGCTGTGAAGATCATTGATATTGTTGGATTTCTGCTGCCAGATCCAGAGCATCTCATCCGTACAGCTCTTGATGGCAGTTCTGCGCAGAGTCAGTGCTGGAAATTCTTTGGACAGATCATAGCGATTTACCACACCAAACTGTTTGATGGTGTAAGCACTGGTTCCATCCTCCCATTTCGGGCGCACCTTTTCTCCCTCTGTGCTGGTTCCGTTTTCAATAATATCTTTACACATATTGATAAAAATGTGATCTGCGTAACTCATCTGCGTCCTCCAATTATATTTTCTATTCTAATATTTCGTTCCATAAAAAATAAATAGATCTGACATTCCTTCGACATCATATATTTTATTTTTCTCGTATTCGTAATAGTATAGCAAAAAAAACACAATTCTTAAAGTAGTAACTTGAAAAATACTGCATACAACAAATGGAAAACGCCGCAGCTTCCGGCACGCAAAAAAGCGCGAGACGGTGCTATTGGTCTGGAAGACCAATGGTTAGCACCGACCGAAGAGGGCTTTATGTCCTCTGAGACCTCGAACTCCGCGGCGCCGCGGGTTCATGTTTTTAGACGAAAAAAAAGGTATCCAATCGGATACCTTTTTAGGAAGCGCGAGACGGGACTCGAACCCGCGGCCTCGACCTTGGCAAGGTCGCGCTCCACCAACTGAGCCACTCGCGCATATCTTATTGTCTTTAGCTGTTCGCCTCAAGACAAGTGATATGATACCGCGGTCAGTCCCAAAAGTCAAGCACTTTTTTCAATTTTTTTACATTATTTTTTATTCCATCTGAAATTTTGTACCAGAAGATAACATTTACTTTTTCAGATTCGAAAAAAACTGGTTCTTTTTTGCCAGATTCTAATGCTACCAGGTTCTCAGATAATAGAGCGCGTAGCGTCCTTTTCCCAATCAAATCCCCCTGCTTTCATCCAAAAAGCCTTTCTCCTATCTTTTCTCCCCATTTTTTCCGAAGGAACACATATTTTTCTTCTTTTTGCATATGATGTACAAAGTATGATATGAGGGGGAAACTGTTGCATGCGTTCAAAGACAAAAATTATAGTGCTTCACATGAAAGAAGTCATTTATACAACCATTTTTATTATTCTCGGAATTGTACTCATTTTTTTACTGATCTACATGTTTGGTCCGGGCAGGCATCAGAAAAACGATAGCGACCAGCCGAAATACAAAGCCGGTGTATACACATCTTCAATCGCCTTTGAAGGGCAGACGTTGGATGTGCAGGTCGTAGTGGATGAAGATCACATTAACTCTGTGTCTTTTGTAAATCTGAATGATACCGTTGCCACCATGTATCCGCTGATGCAGTCCTCCATGGACAATATCAGTGAGCAGATCTGCAAAACGCAGTCCACCGACAACATTTCTTATTCGGAAGAAAATCAATATACCGCAACGATGCTCCTGAATGCAGTCGAAGATGCGCTGGACAAAGCGATTGTTTCTGATGAATAACATGACACAACACTCATTTTTATTCGATTTTTGCAAAAAACAAACCCCATCGACGGGCATCTGCTGCTCACGATGGGGTAATATTTTTCAAAACTTTTTGGATTACTCTGATGCACTGTCTGTTGTGGTCAATCCGCTCAGATAATCACTCAGTGCTGCTGTGGAAAGTTCTGTTTTTGTCATCGGTTTCTTCTCCTGATAATAAGAATATCCGGAAAATCCGATCCAGCATACAACTGCTGCCGCAATCACTACACCAAGGGATCTTGCAAGTACACGATTGCGTTTTTCTTTTTTCATTGTCTGTTTTCTGTTTTTCTTTTCTTCTTTATATCTATCAACTTTTGCCTGACTCATATTCTGATAAGCTCCTTCTTGCTTTCTTTTCCCCAAAAGTATAGCATACCTGTTCGGGTTCGTCAATGAACGATACCGCCACTTCACTACAGTTCCCGGCATTTGTCTCTTGCATCCATTACTTTTTCCCGATATGATGGAAGCATAACAATCACGGATGGGCTTGCGATGATTCTGAAAAAAAGTATCTGCTTACACTTACCAGATCCTCGCACCAAATCTCATGTGCGTTCGACATTTTAATCATTTGAGAAGTACAGATTGTAGAGGGGGAAAATCCAATATGAAACACGATATCACTTACCCATCCTCGGATGGAAAAACACAGATTCACGCGATTATCTGGGAACCGGAAGGTACACCAAAAGCGGTCTTGCAGATTTGTCACGGCATGGTTGATTACGCAGACCGATACGACGATTTTGCACAACATGCTGCCGCTCAGGGTTACTATGTGGTCGCCAACGATCACCTTGGGCATGGCGCATCCGTTGTTACCGACGACCAGCACGGTTATTTCGGACACCCAAACGGCAATGAATGTGTTATTGCTGATATTCATACCCTGCGGACTATGACGCAGAAAAAATATCCGGATCTGCCTTATTTTTTCCTTGGACACAGCATGGGGTCCTTTCTGACTCGTCAGTATATCCAAATGCATGCGGATGGACTGGCAGGTGCCGTGATCATGGGAACCGGTTCCCAACCAGGCATTGTGTTACATATCGGAAAGCTGCTCTGCCGACTGATCGCGCTGTTTCGCGGATGGGAATACCGAAGTTCCTTTGTAGATAATATGGCATTTGGCGGTTACAATAAACAATTTGAACCTGCGCGTACACCAAGTGACTGGCTCACCAAGGATGAAGCCATTATTGATGCCTGTGTCAACAATCCGTGGTCTACTTTCCGCTTCACGGTAAACGGTTATTACCAGATGTTTCGTGGGATACAATATATTCAGAATCCGGCTCATATTCAGCAGATTCCAAAAAATCTGCCACTGTTTTTCGTTGCCGGTGCAGATGATCCTGTTGGAAATAATGGAAAAAGCGTGACGCAGGTCTGCCAGCAGTATAAAGATGCCGGCATTCAGGATGTGCAGATCAAACTTTATCCGGGAGATCGGCATGAGATTTTGAATGAAACCGATCGTGATGTGGTCTATGCAGATATCCTTACGTGGCTGAATGGGCACCTTGCACGTAGGTAAAAATTCTGCGGCGGGAAAAATTTAGGTATTGAATGGGGAACCATGGGATTTTGTCTTGTCAGCTAACAATCGCTTTCCAAGAAAAAATCCCCTGATTCCCCAATTTACGTTACGGAATATATAAAACTTCCACTTCCTTAAACGTAATTTTTTGAATCTCAATATCGCAAATTGGAAACTCCGGCTATTTTTCTTAGCGAGCGATTACTAGCCGATAAGACAAAATAGCCGGAGTTTCCTTCACAATCTTAAATTTTTACCACCAAAGAAACTTTTAAGATAACCGTTCCATTACCCAGTCAAGGTCAGAAGTCGTTTTCATTTTTTCCAATACTTCATCGTCTTCCAATACTTCACAGATCTTTGCCAGCAGATCCAGATGTTCATCCCCGATTCCGGCAATTCCAAACACAAGCTGTGCCTTTTCATCACCAAAATCAACACCTTCCGGATACTGTAAGAATACGATACCAGTTTTCTTTACGGTGCCTTTTGCCTGACTGGTTCCGTGCGGGATTGCAACACCCATTCCCATATAGGTTGTGATCAGTTTTTCACGTTCCTGCATAGCATCTACATAAGTTTCATCCACGTAGCCAAGCTGATGTAATAACTCACCTGCTGCTTGAATAACTTCTTCTTTTGAAACCGGTGCCTGATTCAGACGAATTCCTTCTTTGATCAGAACCTGTTTTTTCTCAGAAGCAGCCTGTGATGTCTCAGCAGATACGTCTGAAATTTTTTCTTCTATTTCTGCATTTTCAACAACAGGTGTCGTTTTCTCTGCCTGTTTTTCATTTATAACATTTGTATCAGCTATCGGTGTAGAAGCTGCTGTATCAGCGGTTTTGCTGGTCAGCTGTTCATACAGTTCATCCAATGCCGGATCCGCAAGGAAGTTTCCAATGGTCACAAGCTGTGCCTGCGGTGCAGATTTTCTTGCACGGTCTGCCAGTGTTGTCTGAACAACCGCGATATCGCAGTCTGCCGGAATATTATCGACAGAAGTGTTACTTACATGAATCTGCGGACAAACCGCTTTCAGACGGTTACGGAATTTTGTTGCTCCCATAGCAGAGGAACCCATTCCTGCATCACATGCGAAAATGATTTTCTTTACTTCAGATGCATCTTTGATTGCAACCGGAGCAGCAACCTCACCTTTTGCTTCTGCTTTCATCGCTGCCATCTCTGCCTGTGCATCTTCCAGACTGGTCTTGCCACCTGCCATTTTTACGATCGGTGATGCGATGGCAAAGGAAATACCTGTTGCGATAGCCACACCAACTAATACTTTCCAGATATCCGGTCCCGGAGCCATCATCAGATATGCAATGATGGAGCCCGGGGAAGCCGGTCCTACCAGACCGCAGCCTGTCAGGTTAAACCAGAAAATTGCTACCATATTTCCGACGATCGGTGCGATGATCACAAGCGGATTCATTAAAATATACGGGAAGTAAATCTCATGAATACCACCTAATACGTGAATGATCACAGCGCCCGGTGCGGACTGTTTTGTCTTTTTATCTTTACAGAAGAACATGTATGCAAGCAGAACACCAAGTCCAGGACCTGGGTTTGGCTCAAGCATATACATAATGGTTTTTCCGACCTCTGCTGCCTGTGCAGTAGCCAGCGGTGTGAAAATACCATGATTAATTGCATTGTTTAAGAATAATACTTTTGCCGGCTCAATGAAAATTGCAACCAGCGGAAGCAGGCTGTGGCTTACCAGAATATTTACTCCTGCTGCCAGAACAGCTAAAATACCACTCATCACCGGGCCGACAACCACATACCCCAGAATTGCCAGCAGCATACCAATGATACCTGCGGAAAAGTTGTTGATCAGCATCTCAAATCCTGCCGGCATATGGCCGTCCATCAGCTGATCAAATTTTTTGATACAAAATCCTGCCAACGGTCCCATAACCATAGCAGCCATCAGCATTGTGATAGATGTATCACTCATAATCGCACCGATAACTGCGATAGCACCTACGACACGACCTCTGTCGCCGCCTACCATTTTTCCACCGGTAGATGCGATCAGGATTGGGATCAGATATGTCAGCATCGGTGATACCATACTGTTTAATTTTTCATTTGGAATCCAGCCTGTATCGATGAACAGCGCTGCCAGAAAACCAAATGCGATCAATGCTCCAATATTCGGCATAACCATTCCCGACAGGAACTTACCGAATTTCTGTACTTTGTTTTTCACAATAATACCTCCCACTTTTGTAGTCCCCATACTACGAACACAATGGGAAATATTGCAAAACCAGCATCCGAAAAACTTTCTTTTTATGTACTATTTTTAATATACGACAATGTGATGTTTTTCACATTCCAAAAGAAAATCTTCCGGCAATTTTCCGTCGGATATAATGACGTCCACATCCGACAGACCACAGATTGTATAAGTACTTTTGACATCTGTTTTGGAAGAATCCATCAAAACGATCACCTGCTCCGCCTGCGCGATCGCTGTGCGTTTTAACATTGCTTCCTCACTGTTTCCACAGGTAAAACCTGCTTTCATTGAATACCCTGTTACCCCTAAAAATGTCTGATGAAAGTTTACCTGTTCCAGTTCCCGAATCGCGGAGATACCGTACATACTGATGCTGTAGCGGTTCAACTGTCCGCCGGTCAGCATGATGACAGGCTTTGTGAGATTGGCAAGTTCCGTTGCACAGGAAAGTCCTGTGGTATAGATCAGATTGGACTGATCCGGAAAAATCCGGGCAAGTTCTGTCGTTGTACTTCCGGAATCCAGAAAAATAGCGGTATCCGGCAGGATCAGCTGTTTTGCCTTTTTTGCAATCTCCTGTTTTGCCTGTATGTTGCGCACCGAACGTCTGGTGAGATAGTCGTCTGTACCGATCACCAGCTGTACAGATTTTGCGCCACCATGAATCCTTACGATCTCTTTTGCCGCATCTAAGGCTTTGAGATCCGTACGGAGTGTCATTTCCGATACATTCGGGAACTGTTCCTTAATCTGTGAAAAACTTACGGTTCCGTGTTTGTTTACCAGTTCTGCAATCGCATTTCTGCGCATTTCCATTGCGTCCATAGTCTCTCCTCTCCGCCAGAGACTCTCAATTCCTGACGGATCGGAGAATTCTGGCAGTACTTATTCTGTAATAAAGTTTGCAAGTAAATATTCTTCTGCTTCCGGACACCATAATCCCTGATGTGCATCCACAATGTCAGCCAGAGCGATGTAACGGTCATCGTTTCTCTCTTCTGCTGCTTTTCTCAGTTCATCTAATGCTGTCAGCGGCATGCTTAAATGTGTATAAATTAATTTCTTTCCACCCGGAATCTTCGGAAGATTCAGAGTTGTCTCAGCTGCAGCATCCAGTCCACCGATATGTGTTACCATAACAGCCGGATTGATGCGTTTTGCAGCGGTCAGCTCCAGAGATTCGATCATGTCTGCAGTATTTCCACCGGTAGTTCCCATTACATGTGTAGAATTGTAATGTACATCGTAGAAATTCATCTCTGCGCTGAATTTTTTGTCTGTCGGACCTGCGAAGAAGTTCAGGCAGCCATCTCTTCCAAGGATTGCGCTGGACTGAGTTACAACAGATGATACCGGTGCATAACATAATACATCGTCATATCCTGTGCCGCCGGAGATTTTGATCAGCTCAGCAACCGGATCCTCAAAGTTTCCTGTATTTACAAAATGAAGATCGATTCCTTCCTTTTTATAATCAGCAACCGGGAATAATTCCTCTGCACGATCCAGACGCTCCTGATTAATGTCTGTAACAACAACCATGGATGGACGTACATCGCGGTGTAATGCATAGGTTAAAGCACCAAGTCCCATCGGGCCTGCACCTGCCATGATCGCAAGTTTACCATTCTCTTTGATACCCATCTCGTGTGTGTATACACCCATCTGTGTATGGTAAGCTGCATGGAAAGCTCCGATACTGCAGGACATCGGCTCAGCCAGAGAAGCTTCATAATAAGCACGGCCTTTGTACTCAAGCAGGCATCCAAGCTCCATAACCTCTGCTGGAATTACGCAATAAGTAGTATCTCCGCCAAAAAACTCATAAGAATATCCTGGGCTCCACATGGTTCCTTTGTAGTTTAATGCCGGCTGAAGTGTAAATTTCATACCCGGTTTAAACTGATCCTGATGATTTTTACCAACTTTTACGATGTCACCTGCGAACTCATGTCCCATGATTGCCGGATGCTCTGCAACATCCTCATGTACTCTCTTATGCTCTGTTCCAAGGATCGCACATTTGTAAGTTGACATACAAATACTGTCAGAAACTACTTTTACAAGGATTTCGTCATCTGTGATTTCCGGAAGTTCGAACTCTTCCAGTCTCAGGTCATTTGCTGCGTGTAATCTTACTCCTTTTGCTTTCATAATAAAAGCTCCTTTCTACATGTTATTCCCGTTTTTTCGCTTTTGCAACAACAAAAATATTTTCTTTTTCATTATTGCCTTTTATTGTTGTTTTAAAAGCTCATTTATTTTATTTCAACAGCTGTTGTCATTATAATATGCCTATACAGTGGAAATGTCAATTGTTGTTTTGACGTAAAAATACACAAAATTTTGCTTTAAATTTTTACTTCAAAAATTATAACTTTTGAATTGACAGAATACTTTTGTTGTGCTATATTGTTGGAACAACAGTAAAGACCTTTTTACTTTGTAACGTTTCAATCTTCATTATGAAAAGCGCCAACTTTTCATAGAAAAAGAGCAGCCGCACAACGCAGCTGCTCTTCTTTTTTCTCATATCCGAATATTCGGTATATGATTTTCTCTCTGATCTGAGTAGTTTTAGCAGGTCTTATTTGTCAGACATCTGCTCCTCCTGTCTCATGATCATTTTTTTCACCATTTCACCACCGATGGATCCTGCCTGACGGGATGTCAGATCTCCGTTGTAACCCTCTTTTAAAGGTACTCCAAGTTCGGATGCCACTTCCTGTTTGAAACGGTTCATTGCTTCTTTTGCCTCCGGAACTGACACTTTGTTTGAGCTCTTAGAATTACTCATGTTGTTACACCTCCGTAATGTTTTTCTCTATAGTAAAGACAGGGCGCTTCCCGGTAATTTTGTTGAATGGGAAAGGTTGTTTTTCTTTTCAACTCAACAGAAGTATCCTTGTGAAGCTTTCTGTCTTGTTCCTAGTATGAGCGGAGATGTGGTTTTTATGTCTGGGAAATTCTTCTTGTTTTTGGTGCCTTCACTAACTCAATTTTTTAATCACAAACTACTACGCCAGATACTGGCGCAGTGCCATCACATATTCCTGTCCCAGTTTGCTCAAAATCAGATTTTTTCTGGTGACATATCCGATCTCCATCTGATTTTCATCCTGTATATCACCCGTCTGATCTAAACTCCGAAACGGTACTGCCCGATAATCACTGCCATTTAATTCCTCACAGATCAAACCGGAACACAACGTATAGCCGTTTAGACCGACCATCAGATTCAGCATCGTTGCCCGGTCGTTGGCATGAATGATCTGACTGTATTCATTGGTCGGGAACAATTCTTCTGCCAGATAGAAAGAACTGTCATCTCCCTGTTCAAAGGACAGACACGGATAATGTTCCAGTTGTTCCAGCGTCAGATATGGTTCCTTCGCCAGCGGATGATCCTTCCACAAATACACATATGCTTTGCAGGTGATCAGCGGATGAAATTCCAGATTTGCAGATTTGAATAATTTTTCCATGGATTTTCGATTGAATTCGCTCAAATACAGGATTCCAATCTCACTTTTCATCGTGCTTACTTCCTGGATGACTTCCGCTGTCTTGGTCTCACGAATGGCTAATTCATATTTTGACATATCCAGTTTTTTTGCCACATCCACAAACGCTTTTACCGAAAAGGAATAATGCTGCGTAGATACCGCAAATTTCTTTTTATAAGAACCACCATCCCCATAACGCTGCATCAGCTGCTCATACTCCCGGTAAATCTCACGGGCATAGGTCAAAAACTCCACACCATCGTTTGTCAATGTCACACCGCGCCCGGTACGGAAAAAGATGGTAATTCCTACTTCTTTTTCCAGTTCCTTTAATGCATTGGTCAGAGACGGCTGCGATACATACAACTGTTCTGCTGCCTTATTTAGTGATTTCGTTTCCGCTATGGTCAATATATATTTTAACTGTACAAATGTCATGTCCATTCCTTCTTTCAGTAACTATGAATGCCTTAATGAAAAATAAGATAAAATTTCTTAACTGGTAGTTTAGCATTTTTATATCATACTGTAAAGATAGGAATTATATCAAATAATAGATTGTTCTATTTACTGCATACTCAATTTCACATTTAAAATTCTTCTTACAGAACAATCAATCTGTTCCTGTGTCAATGTACCATTCTCCAGCGCATCCAAAACGCCCTGATAGGCTTCCTGAAAATTTTCCGGCATCAACAGCATATCTGCACCTGCCTGTAATGCTTTGACCGCAGCATCGGCAGAAGAATAATTTTGTACGATAGCTCCCATATTCAAGGCATCTGTAATGACAATTCCATCGTAATTCCATTCATTTCGTAAAATATCCGTGATCATAACTGGCGATAATGAACTCGGTGTATTATCACCAATTACATTCGGTGCTGAAATATGCGCCACCATGACAAAAGGTACTCCATTCGCGCATGCCTCCTGAAACGGCACCAGTTCTTCCTGTTGTAATTCCTCCCTGGTCTTATCCGTGTACGCATAACCCTCATGAGTATCGCCGATGGTGCATCCATGTCCCGGAAAATGTTTTACACAGGATAATATTCCCGTTTCTTCAAATCCTTTCATTTCTGCCAACACCATATTGGTCACCAGTTCACTGTCAGAACCAAAAGAACGCTTGGCAACAATCTGATTTTCGGAATTGGTAAGTACATCTGCTACTGGGGCAAAATCCACATTAAATCCAAGATCCGAAAGATATGTCCCTATCGTAACCCCGACTTCATATGCTTTGTCAGTATCTCCGCTTTTCCCGATCAGATTCATCGAACCGACATTTTCTATGGAAAATCCATCATTTCCTGCAATTCTGGCTACCGTTCCGCCTTCCTCATCCACCGTCAGAAAAATTGGCAAATCCGCGATTTCTTTATACATTGTCTTGGTATTTTCCAATAATTTTTTTGTCTGATCTTCTGATACCAGATTGGCTTTCATATATACCATGCCGCCAACCGGATACTTTTCCAGTGCCTTTCGGGTCGCATTTCCAGCAGCCGTGACTGTCTGTACATCGGTAATGGCTTCCGGCGTAATGACAAATAGCTGTGCTACTTTTTCTTCGGTTGTCATATCTGCCAGATATTGTTCCACTTTTTCACGTTTCAACTCATCCGCTGATTTTTTGGGAACTTCTGATTTTTCAAGAACTTCCTGTTTTGTACTTACTTCCGAAATGTCCTGACTGGAATCTGTCGACAAACTCCCGTTATTCTGTTTTTCTGTGCTGCCGCATCCGACAACAAAAAATGCAGTGAGCACGGCAATTGCCGCGCCCACACTCATTCTTTTTATCCACTTTAATTTCATGGATCTAACCTCTTTATTCATACTCACAAATATAAGCAATTTTTCCACTCAAATAACTTTCTGTTTCAAGCGGGTTGTTTGCAACATCGTTCAGTACCCAGCGGTTTGCTGATTTCATATACAAAATTGCCATAACATCTTCTGTTACATCGCCATCCTGAAAACTCGGCTCATTTTCAAGCCACAGATCATTGCCCCAGAATGCACTGCTGTTCAGTGGTTCTCCATACAATTCACCATTTTCATTCTTCCAATAATAAGAGCTTCCACCATCGTTTCTGGTTCCTGATACATAAAAATAGCATGCCTCTGTGTTGGATGCCTGAATCTGTGCAATAATAGCATTCCACTCTTCTCTGGAATTGATTCGTGCCAGATATCCTCCACGCTTTATACAGTCATTATATGCTTCATCCCAGGTCATATCAGCGGTGATCACCTCATAGGTATGAATCCCCTCTTCAGATGACTGTTTGTCTGTCTCCTCTGAATCTGCTGAATCACTGTCCTGATCAGAATTCTGATTCTTATTCAAATTAGAATTTTTGTCTTTATCATCATTATCCTGATGATCTTTACTGTCGATGTTTTCATCATCCTTAGTATCCGACTTGGTAGCATGGTCGCTGCTTACAGTATAATTATTCTTTGACAGGAACGGTAACGTGTAACCCAAATGTTGCGCTACAAGTATAACTACAATCGCTGCCACAATTACGGCTATGACCACCACCAGCACCATCTTCACATTTCTTTTTTTATGATTCGGATATGATGAATCATACTGCATATTCTCCTGTTGCTCTTTGATTGGCTGCATCGGCTCTGCTTCAGGTTTCCTTGACACCTCAACCGGTTTCGGCTGCACACCAGCCTTCCTATTCTGCGCATTTTTGTTAACGGATTCTATTGAAAATCCACAGTTGAAACAAAACTTTGCACCATCATCCAATTGCTTACCACACTTTGGACAAAACATTTTCTTTTCTCCTTTCTTCTCTCTACCTTTTTTCTATTGTAAGCTTCGATTTTCTTTTGCTTCCACTAACCAATCCTCATGCCAGCCAACGGCAATTCCCGTTTCGGTAGAGTCACACTGTATTGCTATTTGAATACAATCTTTTCTTAATTTTCTTTCGTATTGTCCCAATGTATCAAACTGCAGCCTGCAATTTGAAAAATATCGGTCTCTATATTCCCAATCATAGCCGATCTTTTGACCATTGCTATGAATAAAATATCCATCATTTCCATACGTTTCTTCATCATTCGGTTTCATTATGACATCATTGCAAACCTTACAATTATTAAACAATTCTGCAAAAGTATACATTGATTCATCGTGTTTATTATACATTGATGGTCTGTACATCACATTCTCCTTTTCTGCAATTTGCTCCCTTATTTATCTTTTCTTTCCATTAAACAAACACTCTCTGTATGAACAGTGTGGCAGAACTGATCCACAGCCCGGGCACGCTTTAATTCATATCCATTTTCACACAGTATCTTCAGATCCCGTGCCAGTGTCGCAGAATCGCAGCTCACATAAACCACCCGATCCGGTGCCATTTTTACAATCGTCTCCAGCAGTTTTTCGTCGCATCCCTTTCTCGGCGGATCTACCACAATCACATCTGCATGCGCCTTCCGTCCTGCTGCCGCCTCTTTCTCATAAAACTCTGGCAGTACTTCCTCAGATTTTCCAACGAAAAATTCTGCATTTTCGATACCATTTTTCACCGCATTCCGTTTCGCATTTTCAATCGCCTGCGGAATGATCTCCACACCATACACCTGTTTTGCCTTCTGCGCCAAAAACAGTGAGATCGTTCCAATGCCGCAATACAGATCCCAGACATTTTCCTCCCCGTGCAGATCTGCATACTCCAATGCCAAACCATAAAGTTTCTCCGTCTGCACCGGATTCACCTGATAAAAAGATACCGGTGAGATTTCATAAGAAATTTCTCCAATCTGATCTGTGATATATTCCTGTCCCCAGAGCACGACCGTCTTGCGTCCAAGAATCACATTGGTACGCTCGGTATTACAATTGATAGAAATACTTGTCATTCCATCAATCTTGCGCAGCGCTTCCACAAGCTTTTCGCTGTGTGGCAGACTTTTTCCATTGATGATCAGACAGACCATCTTCTCCTGACTGGTAAATCCACAGCGAATCAACACATGACGCACCAGTCCTTTTCCGGTTTTCTCATCATATGCGGAAACATGATATTTTTCCATAAAATCAATGACAAGATCCAGAATCTCCCGGTTTACAGGAAGTCCCAATGCACAGTCACGATTCGGAATGATCGTATGTGTGCGTCCCGCATAAAATCCGGTCACGATATGGCCATCTTTGTCTGTTCCCACCGGGAACTGCGCCTTGTTCCGATAATGATATGGCTCTTCCATACCAACAATCGGTTCCATCGGGATTTCCGAAAATCCACCGATACGTTCCAGATTATTACGTACTTTACGCTCTTTAAACTCTAACTGTTTTTCATAGGACAAAGCCTGAATCTGACAGCCGCCGCACTGTCTGTAATACGGACATTTCGGTTCCACACGATCCGGCGACGCCTCCAGGAGCTCCATAAGACGGGCATAGCCATAAGTCTTTTTCAGTTTCATGACCTTCGCCCGCACCACATCGCCAATAACGGCATCTTTTACAAAAAATGTCATACCGTCTGCTTTTCCGATACCAGCTCCGTCCACGCCCATATCCTCTATTTTCAAAATCAATTCATCGTTTTTCTGCATAGTTATCCTTTCCAAAAGTAACATCATTTTCAAATGTCAACAAGCAGCCATATCATGGCATCATTCCATGCCGCAATCTTTTCCAGCATCGTTGTATTTTTCAGAAATCTGCAAATTACATATCATCCTATCTTCTTAGAAATCAAGTGCTCCGGACACAACAGCATCGGGAGCACTTATTTTTACTCATCTGATATATTACTTGCTTGTTCTTCTGATATTAGAATCAAGGAAACGATTGAATCCCTGCCACTCCAGACTGTTTTCCGGAATGTTAGACAATGCTTCCCGCATAGTTTCCAGTTTTGCATCGGAGTTGTCCGCAAAACTCAGTGCAATCGCCTCTGCCAGCGCCGGTTTTTTCGGGGAACCATATTCCAGTTCGCCATGATGTGCCAGAATACAGTGAATCAGCTCAGAAGCTGTCCGTTTCGGAAATCCTTCAATCTGATCAATATGTTTCTGCACTTCCATGGCTCCGATCATAATATGTCCCAGTAACTGACCATCATCCGTGTAATCATTTGCCGGGAACGTAGAAAGCTCTGTAAGTTTTCCGATATCATGGAACATCGCAGCAGTCAGCAGCAGATCACGGTTCAGCATCGGATACAATTTGCTGAAAAAGTCACAGATCTGTGTCACATGTAACGTATGTTCTACCAGTCCGCCCACGAATCCGTGATGTACACTTTTTGCAGCGGAATGAAACTGGAAACGTTTTGCAAAGTCTGCATCTGCAAAGAAAGACTCTGCAAGCTGTTTCAGATATGGATGCTTCATCTGTGCGATATAAGCTAACAGTTTCTGATACATTTCTTCTATATTATATTCACTGACCGGAAGATAATCGGATGGATTCACATCGGTCTCTGACATTTTTTTCACACGTTTGACATTCAGCTGTAACGCGCCCTGAAAGCTGGTCACATCTCCGACCACATAGATATAATCCAGTTTGTCAAACTCCTCAATTCCGCTGGAACCAACATCCCAGATTTTTGCATCCAGGGTGCCCGTTTTATCCTGAAGAATCAGAGAATCATATGGTTTTCCTGCTTTTGTTGTCGCAGTCTGTTTATGTTTACACAGATATACCTCTCCGATTCGTTCTCCCTCACGCAGTTCTTCAATATATTTCATAATTCACTCATCCCCTGTCGGGTCCTTTCTATTTCATACTGTCTTTTTCTTACGGTATTATTTTTGCTGTCATGTTCTGACTGGTCTTGTTTTTGCCCTTATATTCTTATGTTCTTGCCACTTCAGCTATTTTGCCGCATCAAACGTTACTTCCACCGTCATTTCCTGATACTTCTTATCCGCGCCCATACGCTGAAGTGTGACTTTCTCCTGCTGCCCCTCTTTTTCCTGTAACAAACAGGTGCGATACTGTTCCGCGGAAGTCAGTTCTGTATTGCCAATCTGTGTGATCACATCGCCATTTTGAAGTCCCGCCTGCATCGCCGGCGAATCCTGTGCGACATTTTTCACATATACCCCTTTCGGGATCTTGTTCTCTTTGGCGATAGTACTTGACACTGTACTCACTTCCAGACCAAGATACGCCGGAGTATCCCCATTTGACATTTTTTCCAGCATAGAACGGATCTCTGTAATACCAATCGCTGTAACGGTACTTTGTGCTGCCTCCGTACCAAAACTCTGCAAGATCAGTCCCACGACCTCACCGTTTAAGTTGATCAGCGCACCACTTCCGCCTGAACCGGCATTAATATCTGTGGAAATCACTTTATAATTTGCATCCGTAGCTGTCACTTCATGACTGCTGGAAGTCACGTTTCCCGTCAGAACTGAAAAAGGCTCTCCAAGCGGACTTCCGATTGCGATCACAATGGTTCCCTGTGTCAGTGCCGAAGAACTTCCCAGAGTCGCTGCTGCCACCCGGTTTTGCGTATCCTCTGACACCTGACTTTTCTGTACACTTAAAACAGCAATTCCGGTCGTTCCATCGTACGCGATCAGTTCTGCTTCCGCAGTACTGTCATCATAAAAGCTGACCTCAATCTGGTTTGCTTCTGCAATCAACTTTCGCTCCGTAGCGATCAGATAACGACCGTTCGTATCGGCAAGAATAATGCCGGAACCCTGATTTTCCATCACATGCTCCGTGTCAAACCAATCCGTCGTCTGTCCGATGCCTTTGACGGACACCACGGATTTGTTCGCTTCCCGTCCCACCGCATACAGTTTATTTTGCAAAATCTGATAATCATTCAGATCCATCTGCTGCGTTTCTGTAATATATACCGGTTCATCAGCAGTATCCGCTTCTTTTGTCTCATCACTGGACAATACTACCTGCTCATTTTCGGACTGAAACAGCCGCTCGATTGCCGGTTTTACAGCACAAAACACCAGTGCAGCAACCACACCGAACACAGCTGCCAGAAGAATCGTCCATCCCAGACTCATTCTCCGTTTCTTTCGATCCGGCGGAATTTTCTTGATATGCTCTTTTACAAAATGATATTCTTCCTGCTTTTTCTTATCCATGGTCAAACACCTTTCTGAATCATTTCAGCGTCCACACATTCCGGAACGCCCTCAGCATATAAGTCTTATGGAACTATTATACGTTTTCTGTAATTCTTATGCAACTATTTCTTCCACAGTGCCAATACCATAGCAAAATTAATGCAATCTTCTCTTTTCACTTTCCTGATTATGCGTTAAAATATAAATAATAGCGACTTAATTTCGTTTATGTTGTTTATGTTATGGAGGACATATGAATCAAAAAGCATTAAAAGTTTTAGAATATGACAAAATCATTCACCTGCTTGCAGATCAGGCGACTTCCGATGCCGGCAAAAAACGCTGTCTCGAACTGAAGCCTATGACAGACAAACAGGATATCATACAGGCACAGACACAGACATCGGATGCACTTTCCCGCATCTACCGCAAAGGCAATCTGACTTTCGGTGGCTTAAAAGATCCGGGATTTCAGATGAAACGACTGGAAATCGGCGGTACATTAAACGCTGCCGAACTTCTGTCTGTCTGTAACCTGTTAGAGATTACGAAACGCGCAAAATCTTATTCCAGAGAAAACCGTGACGATCTGCCAAAGGATTCGCTGGATGATATGTTTGCAAGACTTGAGCCGCTGACACCGCTTTTAGAAGAAATCCGCCGCTGTATTTTAGCAGAGGATGAGATCAGTGATGATGCAAGCCCGGCTCTGCACAGTGTGCGGCGAACCATCCGCAATATCAATGACAAGATCCATGGTGCCATGAACAGTTTGTTGAACAGTTCCACCACCCGTTCTTATTTACAGGATACGGTTGTCACCATGCGAAACGGTCGTTACTGTCTGCCGGTCAAGGCAGAATACAAAGGACAGGTTCCAGGCATGATCCACGATCAGTCCGCTACCGGTTCCACCCTGTTTATCGAACCGATGTCCGTTGTAAAATTAAATAACGATTTAAAAGAAGCATTTTTAAAAGAGCAGGAAGCCATCGAAGCAGTGTTGGCAGAACTCAGTAATCTGACTGCCCAGTACTCAGATTTCCTGATGGATAATTATCATATCCTGACGGATCTTGATTTTATTTTTGCAAAGGCAAATCTGGCAAAAATCCAAAACGGTATGGCTCCGATCTTCAACACGGAAGGACGTATCCGGATCCGTCAGGGACGACATCCGCTGCTGAACCCGAAAAAAGTCGTTCCCATCGATGTTCATCTGGGCGATGAGTTTCACCTGCTGATCGTTACCGGACCGAATACTGGTGGTAAAACCGTTTCTTTAAAAACGGTCGGTCTGTTTACCCTGATGGGACAGGCAGGATTGCACATTCCGGCAAAAGATCGTTCCGAACTTGCTATTTTTGACGATGTATACGCAGATATCGGAGATGAACAGAGTATTGAGCAGAGTCTGAGTACTTTTTCTTCTCATATGACAAACATCGTTTCCATCCTGAAACATGCTACCCCGCACTCCCTCGTTCTTTTTGATGAGTTGTGTGCCGGTACAGATCCGGATGAAGGTGCCGCCCTTGCGATTTCCATCCTCGACCGTCTTCGTCAGGATAAGATTCGCACCATGGCAACCACGCACTACAGTGAGATCAAGCTTTACGCACTCTCCACAGAAGGTGTAGAAAATGCCTGCTGCGAATTCAGCGTACAGACCTTAAGCCCTACCTACCGTCTGCTGATCGGTATTCCGGGCAAAAGTAATGCCTTTGCCATTTCCAGCAAGATCGGACTTCCTTCTGATCTAATCGAAGATGCCAAAACACGCATTACCAAAGAAAATGAAAGTTTTGAGGACGTGATCGCTGATCTGGAACAGAGCCGTCTCACCATTGAAAAAGAACAGGCAGAGATCAACCGTTACAAACAGGAAGCTGCCTCTTTAAAGAAACAATTAGAAGAAAAACAGGATAAATTAAACCGCAGCCGCGACCGTATTTTACAGGAAGCAAACCAACAGGCCGCCGCTATTTTAAAAGAAGCAAAAGATCTGGCAGACGAAACCATCCGCAACTTCCATAAATATGGCAAAACTCATGTGGATGCTGCTGCCATGGAAAAAGACCGTGAAAAAGTCCGCAAGAAACTGGACAAAGCTCAGTCCAAATCTTCCATGAAAAAGAAAGCTGCCGTCAACCACAACGTTCCGAAGAAGCTGCGTCTGGGGGATTCCGTCAAGATTCTCAGCATGAACCTGAAGGGAACCGTTCACACCCTTCCGGATGCCAAAGGAAATCTGTTCGTGCAAGCTGGTATCCTGCGTTATCAGACCAATATCCGCGATCTTGTTCTGTTAAACGAAGATGCCACTCCGGTTGTACAAAACACAAAAACCGGCGCCGGCAAGCTGAAAATGGCAAAATCATTATCCGTTTCTCCAGAAATCAACCTGATCGGTAAAACCGTAGATGAAGCTCTAATCGAACTGGATAAATATCTGGATGACGCTTATCTGGCACATTTAAAAACCGTGCGTATTGTTCACGGAAAAGGTACCGGTGCGCTGCGCAAAGCGGTTCAGAACCATTTAAAGAAACAAAAATATGTAAAATCTTATCATCTTGGCGAATTTGGCGAAGGTGATGCCGGTGTAACGATCGCCGAATTCGAATAGGAGGAAAATTATGGCAGTCAAACAGAAAATTCTGATCGTAGATGACGATGCCAATATCGCTGAGCTGATCTCATTGTATCTGCTGAAAGAATGTTATGATACGAAGATCGTAGAAGACGGAGAATCCGCTCTGCGCGAATTTAAAACTTATCAGCCAAATCTCATTTTACTGGATCTGATGCTCCCGGGCATCGACGGATATCAGGTCTGCCGTGAGATCCGGACACAGTCCAACGTACCGATCATTATGCTTTCTGCCAAAGGTGAAGTATTTGACAAAGTACTTGGTCTGGAACTTGGCGCTGACGACTATATCATCAAGCCATTCGATTCTAAGGAATTAGTTGCGAGAGTCAAAGCAGTGCTGAGACGCTATCAGGTCATGAAACCGGAAAAGGCAGAACCAGAGATCAAATGTGTGGAATATCCGGATCTGGTCATCAATCTGACCAACTACTCTGTCATGTATTACGGACAGATCATCGACATGCCGCCAAAGGAGCTGGAACTTCTGTATTTCCTTGCTTCCTCTCCAAATCAGGTGTTCACCAGAGAACAGCTTTTGGACAACATCTGGGGCTATGAATATCTGGGCGACACACGTACCGTTGACGTACATGTCAAACGTCTCCGGGAAAAAATCAAAGATCACGAACATTGGGGGATTTCAACGGTATGGGGCATCGGATACAAATTCGAACGCCGCTAACCGCATTTATTTCATATGAAACATAAAATACTTTTCAGGATGATATTTTCTTATCTTGTATTTGCAGTGCTTGGATTTATTATGATATCCACCTTTACTGCCCGTTACAATCAGAAATATCTCGAAAAACATTTTGCCTCTGCTCTACGCCGGGAAAGTAACCTGATCGCCACGTCCTTTGGAACCAACTATTACAGTTCCGATATGACGCTGACACAGTTTCAAAAACAGCTTTATGCAGTAGGCAGCTACCTGAATGCAGATATTTATGTCGTGGATACCGACGGGAAAATTCTTGTGACTTCTACCGAATCCTGGGAAGCCACTGACTCCGAAATGATCCCGGATTTTGACATTCTGGATTTTGGAAGCGATTATTATAATATCAACCATTTTTACAACCTTTATGATTCCGATGTGCTAAGTGTTTATACGCCGGTCACTCATAATTACAGTGTAAGCTGTTATGTCCTGATCTGTCAGCCACTGAGCCACATTTCAGATCTGCAATATGGCTTACTGAACAGTTATTATCTGTCCCTGATTTTTCTGGCACTGCTGGCCATGATCATTTTGGTGGTATTCTTCTTTACCGTTTACCGCCCACTGAATACGATCTGTAAAGCCGCTGTCTCCTATGCAGAGGGCGATTTTGAAACCAAACTGGAGTTGCATCGGCAGGATGAACTTGGAACACTGGCAGATACTTTAACCTACATGGCAGTGGAATTGGATGCACTTGAAAACGATCAGCACAAATTCGTTTCCAATGTGTCTCACGACTTCCGTTCTCCACTGACATCCATCAAAGGTTACGCACAGGCGATGGCAGATGGTACGATTCCACCGGAGTTACAGGAAAAATATTTAAACGTTATCATTTTTGAAGCAGAACGTCTGGAAAAGCTGACGCAAAGTCTTCTGGAATTGAATAAATATGGTTCTAAAGGCACGTACCTGAATCTGACCGTATTTGATCTGAATCAGCTCATCAAACGAACAATACTGATGTTTGAGGGACGCTGTAAAGAAAAGCGCCTTTCCTTTGACCTGATCCTGACCGGAGACGAACTGTATGTCAAAGCAGATTCCGCAAAAATTGATCAGGTTATGCACAATCTGATCGACAATGCTTTTAAATTCAGCAATGCAGATTCCGCCATCACGATTGAAACTACGCTGCGAAACGGAAAGGTATTTGTATCCGTCAAAGATCGCGGCATTGGTATTCCCAAAGACAGCATCGGACGTATCTGGGAACGTTTTTATAAGACAGATGCATCCCGTGGAAAAGATAAAAAAGGCACCGGACTTGGTCTTGCCATTGTAAAAGAGATCATTCATGCACACCATGAAAATATTAATGTCATCAGTACCGAAGGGGTAGGAACCGAATTTATCTTCACCCTCCCTTATGCAGAGAATGAAAATTAATTTCTTCTCATTCTCCTTGCAATAGATTTGTGAACATTTATACTTACTTCTTATGACCGGCAGATTGTATAGATAATCAAGCGTTTAATAAGAAATTCAGCATAATTTCCAATCAAGCAAAGAAAGAACCCGAACAGTTCATTTCTGATCTGTTCGGGTTTTCCTTTTTACTCCACATTCACCATTGCTTTTTCCCGCATGGTTCGTTTTTTCTTCACATCTGCTTTTGCTTTTTTACTCACCTTTCTATGATAGTTATTATCAAAGGATATTTTCTCCAGCTGGTCCAGAATCCGTTTCTGTCCCTTCTGTGGCTTTGCAAAATAGACAATCAGTAAAATGGCAAGCAATACAGTCGCGACAATGGATACTTCCATATCCTGACGTGCGATTGCTCCAAATATTGCTGCGATACAGAGCGCTGCTCCCATTCCAAGAAACAGATTTGCTGTTTTCTTCTTTCCGAATTTACCAACAATCTTACAACCACGCTCATCATCTTCGATTGTTCCATTAAAGTAAAGTCCAAGACTCATACCTTTAATTTCAAACTCTTTGTGATGGCAGATCGTAAAGTCCCTGTCATTCTTAAAATGTCCCCAAAAGCAATTCTGCTGCTGATACGCACGCATATTCTCTCTTGAATCTTCCACAACCTTATTTTCCCACGACATTTTCCACTCACGCGGGGTCAGGTGACTGATAATTGTTACATTTTCCATACGTTAAAAAACAAACTTTCTAAAAATTATTTCTTCCTATGCCAGTAATGGTACTAAGAACAGGAATCCAAGTGCTGTAACGATACCGGATACGATCAGTACGATTGCACAGTAACCCATGATATCTCTTGCACCCAGACCTGCGATACCAAGTGCCGGAAGTGCCCAGAACGGCTGCAGCATGTTTGTCCATGCATCACCCCAGGCAATACCCATAGCTGTAACAGCTGGTGTAACGCCAAGTTTTAATCCTGCAGGCATCATGATAGGTCCCTGAACAGCCCACTGTCCGCCGCCTGACGGTACGAAGAAGTTTACGATACCTGCTGCTAAGTAGCACAGTACCGGGAATGTACGCGGTGTAGAAATACTTACAAATCCATTACTGATTGCAGATGCAAGGGATACGCCGTTTGAACCTGCGGTAACCATCATACCCTGAATACCAGCGTAGAATGGGAACTGTAAGATAATACCACCAGCACTCTCTGCAGACTCCATGATGGCTTTTACATAACCGATCGGTGTCTTATGGAATGCAATACCAAGGATTAAGAAAATCAAGTTTACGATATTCAGTGATAATGCGTTCAGAATAGAACCTGCATTCACGAAATAGTAAATCAGATAAACTGCTCCGATTACAACAACGATATAAGAAAGAATCATACTGTTCTCAAGTTTCTCAGCCGGTGTACGATCTTTTTTCGCTTTTGTCTCAACTGCTTCCGGTGCATCTTCCAGAAGTTTCGGATCTATGGAAACAACATCTTTTGCATCCGGATGCATTTTTGCATTTACGATAGCGACAACAACTACTACTGCTACAACCATGATCAGGTTCCATGCAGAGAAAATTGTCTGTGATGTAGGAACAACCTCTGTAACTGCTCCACCTGTATTTGCAACAGTTCCGTCAACATCGAGAGCTGTCATACCAAGCGGAATAGATCCGGAAATTCCTGAATGCCAGATTACGAATCCTGAATAAGCGGCTGCAATGATCAGACGATAATCAAGACCTTTAATCTTCTTTGCTACTTCTTTTGCAAGTAATGCGCCGATGATCAGACCAAATCCCCAGTTAATAAAGCAGCAGATTGCAGAAATAATTGTAACAAATGCAACTGCTCCTGCTGGTTTTTTCGGTACTCCAGCAAGTTTTACAATAATTCTCTTGATAGCCGGTGCGTTTGCCAATGCACTACCAAGTACAAGAACCAGTGCCATCTGCATAGAGAATGCTAACAGTCCCCATACACCTGATCCCCAGGCGTTTGCAACTTCGATCGGATTCATACCTGCTACCGGCATTGCTGCGATAAATACGACAATCGTTAAGATAATACAGAAAACGAATGCGTCAGGAAGGAATCGCTGTACGAGTTTTACACAGCCATTTGTAAATTTTTTAAACATAGTCCCCTCTCCTTTCTCTACCTTGAACTATGCATTGTATTATACTCCTCTTTTTTTGAGTTACCAAGCAGTTACTTAATAACAAATCAAATTTGAGAAAAATTGAATCGTTTTTATACTTTTTTAGCATTTTTTATAAAGATTTTATATTTGTAAAAAATAGTAGGCAAATTCGCTTATAAACCACTCCTATTTTTCTCTCTTTCATTCTCTCTTGTATTCCATACGCGACTGAATTATAATCAATCTGAAAAAGAATAAAAAGGAGCAAATCATTTTATGTCAATGAGTAAAACTGAATTACTGAAGTTGCAGAACGGCAGCGATGTAAGGGGCATCGCGTGTGAAGGCATCGAAAATGAGCATGTCACACTGACTTCCGAGGCAGCGTACCTGATCGGTCGTGCATTCGCCATCTGGCTTCTGAAAAAGAAAAATATCAAGCCGGACGAATGTATCATCGGTATCGGTACAGACTCCAGAATCACCGGTCCTGAGCTGAAAAAGCAGGCTATGATGGGTATGTTAGACGAGGGCATCTACGTATCCGACTGTGGCATGGCTTCCACACCTGCCATGTTCATGTCCATCGTATATCCGGAAACCCGGTACGATGGTGCCTGCATGATCACAGCAAGCCATCTTCCGTTTAACAGAAACGGACTGAAGTTTTTTGACAAAGACGGCGGACTGGAGCACGATGATATTACTGCCATTCTTGAAATTGCCGCAGGACTGGCAGAGCAGGTATCATCAGACACACTGACCAGACCATTGCCGACAGACTGCAACCGTCTGACAGAGTTTGAACTGATCTCACTTTACAGTGCAAATCTGTGTATGAAGATCTGTGATGGCGTAAATGCCGAAAATTATGACGAACCATTAAAAGGATTAAAGATTGTTGTAGACGCCGGAAACGGTGCCGGTGGATTCTTTGTAAATGAAGTATTAAATGAACTGGGTGCAGACACAATCGGAAGCAATTTCCTTGATCCGGACGGTATGTTCCCAAATCATATTCCAAACCCGGAAAACAAAGACGCTATGAAAGCCATCTGTGACGCAACCGTTGCTGCTGGTGCTGACCTTGGTCTGATCTTTGATACGGATGTAGATCGTATGTCTGCTGTATTGTCCGATGGCACACCGATCAACCGTGATTCCATTATCGCCATGATTGCAGCTATTCTGGCGCCGGATTATCCGGGCAGCACCATTATCACGGATTCCGTTACTTCCGACCGTCTGACTGACTTTCTTGAAAATCAGCTTGGTCTGAAGCATCTGCCTTATATGCGCGGTTACAAAAATGTAATCAACAAATGTAAGGAACTCAATGCCAAAGGCATTGTAAGCCCACTGGCTATGGAGACTTCCGGTCACGGCTGCCTGAAAGAGAATTATTATCTGGATGACGGCGCTTATCTGGCTGTCAAACTGGTGATTGCCGTCGCTAAAGCGAAACGTGAAGGAAAAACTATTGATCATTTCATTTCCGGTCTCAGCACCGAATATGCCGACCGTGAAGTACGTTTTCCGATTCTTACAGAGGATTTCCACAGCTATGGCTCCCGTGTACTGGCAGAGTTCAAGACCAGAGCTTCTGAGTCCGGCTTTGAGCTTCCAACTGCCTATGAAGGGGTAAGAATCCGCTTCTCTGGTGTATGTACCGGCTGGATGCTTCTGAGAGCCTCTCTGCATGATCCGGTTATGGTTTTAAATCTGGAAGGACAGACAGTACGTGATCTGGAGATCATCACAGGGATTGCACAGAGTCTGGTGGAAGATTTTGACAAACTTGACCTGTCCGCACTGTAATAAAGGAATAGTATAAGTGTACAAAAATATTGCATATAAATTGCACAAAAAAAGAAGCGGTTCGTTCCGCTTCTTTTTTCTGTTTCATACTTCGGACAAAGTATATAAAGAGTTAGGTTTTAATCGTGTAGCTTCCCTTCTACACGAACATGAAGGTTTGGTATTTATGTTGGTATTTGAAAATTACTAATTTGTTGTGCTGCTTCTTATCGGTATGAAGTAGCATCAAAGGTTACGTCTGTTGCTGTATAAACAGAAATCACTGTTCCGCACTGTGGGCAACGACGGCCAAAATTGTTTGTAAGGTGTCCACATAAGTTACAACGATATTTGCTGTCTACAGCTGTAACAGTTACTTTTTTGTTTTCCGTACTTCTCATATGAATTCCCTCCGTTCTTTCCAATTATTCCCTTTATTAATTATTTATTCCCTATGTTTTGTACTTTCTCAAGCACATGCTTATAATACAATATGATTTAATACATTTCCAATAGAAAAAAGCTACCTTATAATAACAAAAACTTATTAATGTATTATTTCAATCACTTGTTACCAATTGGAAATGTGCAATCCGCATACTTTATGAATACATTTGAATGGTCTTTCGTAGCATGGTGCACAAGTACTGTGGATCATCAACAATTTATTAACAAGGTTTTTATGCAAACTTCCATGCAAAATATTTTTAAATTACACAAAAAAAGAAGTCATACGAAAATTTCTTTTCGTATGACTCCATGAAGTACTCTGTAAATCTTATACTAACTCAAGAACAACTTCCATTGCTCCGTCACCTTTACGAAGACCGATTTTAACGATTCTTGTGTATCCACCGTTACGATCTTTGTATTTTGGTGCGATCTCTGTAAATAATTTATCTACTAAATCAACTTCTTTAGTATCTTTTTTCTTTGCGCCTGTCTCTGTTACAGGGTAAAGAACTTTCAGCATCTCTCTTCTTGCATGAAGACGGGACGGCATATCTTTCTTGATTGTTTTCTCAACTTCATCATAAACAGTAACTTTTTTACCATCTACAACTTCTTTTACTCTCTTGCCTTCGCTGTCTTTACGAGCAACTTTAGCTTTTACAGTAACTTCTTCGAAGTTATCGCACTCTTTTACTGCAGATGCGATCAGACCTTCAGCGACTTTACGAACTTCTTTTGCTCTAGCCTCTGTAGTGATGATTCTTCCGTTGTGAAGTAATGCAGTTACCTGACTTCTGATTAATGCTTTTCTCTGGGAAGATGTTCTTCCTAATTTACGATATTTTGCCATTTTAATAGCCCTCCATTATTGTGGTTCATCCGGCAACGCTCTTTGGACTTAGATACCGAATGTGATGCGGGGAGACGTTTTGTTGTCTGCCCTGTTGATATTCCTCCACTCATGAATGACGACAGATTAACGCACATCGGTCTTATATCCTCTGCCGCTTAATGAGTTATATAAAAGAATTACTCTTCGCCCTGATTGAGCTGTAAGCCTAACTCTTTTAATTTTGCCAGTACTTCTTCTAAAGACTTGCGTCCAAGATTACGAACTTTCATCATGTCTTCCGGTGTTCTGTTTGTCAACTCTTCAACAGTGTTGATTCCTGCTCTCTTCAGGCAGTTGTAAGAACGAACGGATAATTCAAGCTCATCAATGTTCATTTCCAGAACTTTCTCTTTTGCGTTGTCTTCTTTCTCGATCATGACTTCTGCTGTCTTAGCATTCTCAGACAGGTCGATGAAGAGATTCAGATGCTCGCTTAATACTTTTGCTGCAAGGCTGACAGCCTCATCCGGCTCAAGTGTTCCGTTTGTATGAACATCTAATGTAAGTTTATCATAGTCAGTGATCTGACCTACACGTGTATTCTGAATTGTCAGGTTTACACGATCAACTGGTGTGTAGATTGCATCTACAGCGATAACGCCGATCGGTACATCTTCGCCTTTGTTTTTATCTGAGCTTACATATCCACGTCCTTTTGTAATTGTCAGTTCCATGTATAACTTGGAATCTACCCCACCGTTTAAGTGAGCAATTACAAGATCCGGATTCATGATCTGGATATCCGGATCAGCCTGGATATCAGCTGCAGTAACAACGCCTTCACCTTCAAATTCAATGTAAGCAACTTTAGATTCATTTGTTGGACTGGTATTCTTTAAAGCCAAATTTTTGATGTTCATGATGATCTCAGTAACATCCTCTTTAACACCTGGGATTGAGCTGAACTCATGTAAAACACCATCAATCTTTACCTGACTAACTGCTGCTCCCGGCAATGAAGAAAGCATGATTCTTCTCAGGGAATTACCAAGAGTAATGCCGTAACCTCTTTCGAGCGGCTCTACGACAAATTTGCCATACTTTTTGTCTTCTGAAATTTCAGCAATCTCAATTTTTGGTTTTTCAAAATCGAACACTGTACGTCCCTCCTTAAATTTTATACTAATCAGTGCTTTTATTTTAAGACACAAAAATCATCCGCCTGCATGATGCCATGAAGCGTCTGATTTTTGTGCAAATTCGGCACTGCTCGTTGCCTACATGATTATTTAGAATATAACTCGACGATAAGCATCTCGTCTACCGGTACATCGATCATCTCGCGTGTCGGTAACTCTTTTACTTCGCCTTTCAGGTTCTCCTGATCAACATCAAGCCATTCCGGAACGAGACGGCCTGCTGTTACCTCAAGGATATCTTTATATCTCTGAGAGCTTTTAGCGTTCTCTTTGATTTCGATTGTGTCACCAGCTTTTACTAAGTAAGACGGAATGTTTACGCATTTGCCGTTTACTAATACATGCTTGTGATCAACGATCTGTCTAGCTTCTTTTCTTGTTCTAGCTAATCCAAGACGGAATACTACGTTGTCAAGTCTGCTCTCAAGAATTGTCATGAGGTTTGCACCAGTCATGCCTTTCATTCTATCAGCTTTCTCATAGTAGTTGTGGAAAGGTTTCTCCAGAACTCCGTAGATGAATTTTGCTTTCTGTTTTTCTCTTAACTGAAGACCATACTCAGAGATCTTCTTGTTTGCTCTTTTTGACTGTCTATTTGATTTTTTATCAATTCCTAAATAAATCGGATCCATACCAAGGGATCTGCATCTTTTAAGAACAGGTACTCTATTTACTGCCATCTCAGACTACACCTCCTAATTAGACTCTTCTACGTTTTGGCGGACGACAACCGTTGTGAGGTACCGGAGTAACGTCTGTGATACTTGTTACTTCAAGGCCGCTTGCGGAAAGAGCACGGATAGCTGCTTCTCTTCCTGAACCCGGTCCTTTTACGAATACGTCTACTGTTTTAAGACCATGAATGAGCGCTGCTTTTGTAGCAGTCTCTGCTGCCATCTGTGCAGCATAAGGAGTAGATTTTCTTGAACCTCTAAATCCAAGACCACCGGCACTTGCCCATGATAAAGCATTGCCTTCAGCGTCTGTCAATGTAACGATTGTATTATTGAAAGAAGACTGAATATGTGCCTGTCCACGTTCAACGTTTTTCTTTACACGCTTTTTAGTCACTTTCTTTGTAACTTTCTTAGCCATAATTAAACTAACCTACTTTCTACAGATTTTTGTCAAAATGCATTGCGGTCTGTCCCATGGACGACCTCTCTATCTCAATGCATTATTTTTTCTTGTTTGCTACTGTTCTCTTCGGACCTTTTCTTGTTCTAGCGTTGGTCTTTGTTTTCTGACCACGAACCGGAAGTCCTTTTCTGTGACGGATACCACGATAGCATCCAATCTCCTGAAGTCTCTTGATGTTCATAGCAACTTCTCTTCTTAAGTCACCTTCTACTGTCTGAGACTCATCAATTACTGCACTGATTTTCTTAACATCATCATCTGTTAAGTCTTTGCAGCGGATATTAGGATCAACTTTTGCTTCTGCAAGAATACGATTGGAACTTGCAACGCCAATACCATAAATATAAGTCAAGCCAATCTCTACACGTTTTTCTCTTGGTAAATCTACACCTGCGATACGAGCCATGTGTGTTTACACCTCCATAATGATTTCGTTTTCTTAGTTACATCCCGATACATTTTATGCAGCTCCGGATTACCCGGCCTGAAATGTGTGCACAACCTGTATCAGCTGTTCATTAATGCTTCTATATTATAGAAACATTACAGTGTCGTTTTATCTTCCGCCATGAACAGCAAAATTCAGAGGGAATCTTGCTGCAGCCGCACATCCGGAAAATTTCAGGAGACGCTGTAATCCCTTCTGATTCAAACAGATCCTGTTCCAAATTGGTACTCTGTGGCAGAGTGCTCCATGGAGGAACGGATTAGCAGTTTCGCGTTGTCTCCAACCTGCTCTCATCATCTATTTAAAGAATGATTAACCCTGTCTCTGTTTGTGCTTCGGATTTTCACAGATAATTCTGATGCTTCCTTTTCTTTTAATTACTTTGCATTTTTCGCAAATAGGTTTAACTGATGATCTTACCTTCACAGCAAATCCTCCTTTCCTTAAACAAAAAAACTCCATACTATAAAGCCTTTTCGTTTTGTGAATAGAAGCCAGGCAATATACATAATATTCCCTTGGTTCTCCAAAAGCGTCATTGGGTATTATAGCATGGAGTATTCCTTATTGCAACATGTTTTTTAAGTTTTTTATACTCTTTTTGTATAAAAACAAATACTTACAAGTTCCGTGTTCTATTTATCTCTCCAGGTAATTCTGCCTTTTGTCAGATCATACGGTGAAAGTGCTACTTTAACCTGATCTCCCGGTAAAATACGAATAAAGTTTGTACGTAATTTACCGCTGATATGAGCAAGTACCTGATGACCATTCTCTAATTCTACCTGAAACATCGCATTCGGAAGTTTCTCTACAACTGTTCCGGTCATTTCAATTACATCTGCTTTTGACATTGATTTGCCTCCTGTTATTGTTCTACTGTATTTTGGATACGCTGTTGATACAGTTTCAGTGCCCGCTTTACATTCAGATCGTTTCGATCTTCCTGATTTAAAAGAAGTTCTGTCACCTCTGCCGGCAGTTTTTTAATCCGTTGAATATGTCTGCAGTTCTTTTTCTTCGGCTGTTCACACAGCTTCAGAATGCCATCTGCTACATAGACAAAATCTCCTTCTTCACGCAAAATGACATAGTAATGCCCTTTATCGTGTCCTGCCAGTGACAATGCCAGTTCTACTCGCATCCCAGTCCTCCATTCTGCATCAGAACACGCTCATCCTCTGTCAGTGTCAGAATCTCCGGCTCGCCGTCTGTGATCAGAATTGTATTCTCATAATGAGCTGAAAGAGAACCATCTTCTGTGATAACTGTCCAGTCGTCGTCGGTCCACTCCACATCATAACGACCTGCATTGACCATTGGTTCAATTGCTAATGTCATACCCGGACGCAGACGGATACCTCTGCTTTTCTGAGCAAAATTCGGAATCTGTGGATCTTCATGCAGCTCACAGCCTACACCGTGACCTACCAGATCTCTTACAACGCCATAACCAAATTTCTCACAGTATGCACCAATTGCATTGGAAATCTGATGAAGATGATTTCCTGCTTTCGCATACTTAATACCTTCAAAAAAGCTCTGTCTTGTACGTTCGATCAGTAATCTGGCTTCTTCTGAAACTTCACCGATTGCATGGGTTCTTGCTGCATCAGAATGATAACCTTTGTAGATGCAACCCATATCAAGACTTACAATATCACCGTCCTGAATGATTCTTTTTGCTGATGGAATACCGTGTACTACCTCATTGTTGATGGATACACACACGGAACCCGGAAAGCCACCATAATTTTTAAAGTTCGGTACGCAGCCATAGCTTCGGATCATATCTTCTGCCATGCTGTCTACTTCCAGAGTGGACATTCCTGCTTTCAGCTCTTTACCAAGATCCTGATGAATCTTGGCAATGATATGGCAAGACTTGCGGATCAACTCAATTTCACGTTCAGATTTAATAGTTACTGACATGTTTTCCTCCATTCTGGAGCATTAAGCTTCTAACATTTTCACGATTTCTTCAAAAACAGTCTCCATCGGCTGAGTGCCGTCTACTGTTTTCAAGATACCTTGATCGCCATAGTAATCGATCAGAGGTTTTGTCTGTGCATGATATACATCCAGACGTTTTTTTACTGTCTCCGGCTGATCATCATCACGAAGTACAACCGGCTCTCCACAACGGTCGCAAATTCCCGGTTTCTTGGTCGGAATATTTACAATATGATATGTTGCACCACAGTTTAAGCATGCTCTTCTGCCAGACATTCTGCTGATGATATTTTCATCCGGCACATCTACATTGATGGCGTAATCCATTTTCTCATTACGTGCATTCAATGCTTCTGTCAGGCACTCTGCCTGCGGGATTGTTCTTGGAAAACCATCCAGAATGAATCCGTTTTTGCAGTCATCTTCTGAAATACGGTCTACAACAAGATCACAGGTCAGTTCATCCGGAACTAACAGTCCCTGATCCATATATGTTTTGGCTTTCTTTCCAAGCTCTGTATCATTTTTAATATTGGCACGGAAAATATCTCCTGTTGAAATGTGTGGAATGGCAAACTTATCTGAAATCTTCTTTGCCTGAGTTCCTTTGCCGGCACCTGGTGCCCCTAACATAATTATTTTCATTGTTCTTCCTCCTCCGATATGAGCCTTTCCCTTACTGCTCTCTCTATTGTACAGGATTTGCTTCGTTTTGAAAATACTAAAAAACATTTATAAAGCACAATAGGAGATACCTGTAATTTCAAGTATCTCCAACAGTACATTAATCATTTAAAAATCCTTTATAATTCCGAACCAGCATACGGGACTCAATCTGTTTTAATGTCTCAATGATAACACCAACGATGATGATCAGAGATGTTCCACCAAATGAAATTGATGCATTGAATGCTCCCTCAAAGAAGATCGGAATAACTGCAACAATTACCAGACCTACGGCACCGATAAAAATGATGTAGTTTAAGATCTTTGTCAGATATTCACTGGTTGGCTTACCTGGACGGATACCCGGGATAAAGCCTCCCTGTTTTTTCATATTGTCTGCAATTTCCAACGGATTAAATGTAATGGATGTATAGAAATATGCAAAAGCAATAACTAATGCAATATATACAATTAATCCTATAGAGTATATCGGTTCATTGAAATCACACCAATTGGACTGATTTAACATTTTAAGAATTGTACCGCCAATTCCGTTTCCACCAGATTTACCAAGCAGCTGCATGATGATCAGTGGGAACATGAATAATGACTGTGCAAAGATGATTGGAATAACACCTGCAGTATTTACCTTTAACGGAATATGAGATGTCTGTCCACCAACCTGTTTTCTTCCCTGTACTTTTCTGGAATACTGTACCGGAATTCTCCGCTCAGCTCCCTGTAAAGCGACAGTTAAGACTGTTACTATAATGATAATTGCAATAATAATTGCCAAATTCAGTACCTGGAATGCAATTTCTTTTCCCTTTACAAACTGTTCAAATAATAATGTAAGATCCTGTGGGATTCTTGAGATAATGTTGATTGTAAGTACGATAGAGATACCGTTTCCTACACCATTCTCTGTAATTCTCTCACCGATCCACATGATTACGGTAGATCCTGCAGTCAATGTTACGACAGCTGTAATAACATTCAGAGCATTAAATTTGATCAGAAGTCCACTTCTGCCGAATCCGATTGCCATAGCAAGAGATTCCATTAATGCAAGTGCTACTGTCAGATAACGTGTAATTGCAGTCATCTTCTTACGACCTTCTTCACCGTCTTTCTGAAGCTCTTCCAGTTTTGGAATCGCAATGGTCAGAAGCTGGATAATAATAGAAGACGTAATATATGGAGTAATATTCAATGCAAATACCGACATCTTCTCGAAAGAACCGCCGGTAATTGCATCAAAAAATCCGAAAGCGCTGCCTGAATTGCCAGAAAACCATTCTGAGAAATAGCTTCCATTAACTCCCGGAACCGGAAGCTGCGTACCGATTCGTACCACTACTAACATGAGCAGGGTATAAATGATACGGCTTCTGATTTCCTTGAGCTTAAATGCGTTACGGACTGTTTCAAGCATTAGATCACCTCTGCATTTCCGCCAAGTGCCTCAATTTTTTCTTTTGCTGATGCACTGAAAGCGTTTGCCTGAACTGTAAGTTTCTTTGTCAGTTCTCCGTTTCCAAGGATTTTAACACCATCTCTCGGGTTTTTAACAAGTCCTGCCTCGATCAGAGTGTCTACAGTTACAACTGTATCATTCTCAAATCTCTCAAGAGCAGATACGTTTACAGAAACGATCTCTTTGGAGTTTCTGCAAGTGAATCCTCTTTTCGGGATTCTTCTGTATAATGGCATCTGACCACCTTCAAAGCCTGGTCTTGGAGCTCCGGAACGAGCTTTCTGTCCTTTATGGCCTTTACCTGCTGTCTTACCATTTCCTGAACCGTGTCCACGGCCTCTTCTGAAGTTATCGCTGTGTTTTGAACCTTCTGCCGGTCTTAAGTTTGATAAATCCATCGTGGCACCTCCTTACTATTAGATTTCTTCTACTTTTACTAAATGTCTAACCTGCTGAATCATACCACGAACTGCTGCGTTATCCGGCATTTCAACAGTTTTGTTAAGTTTCTTTAAACCTAAAGCTTCTACTGTTTTAACATGTTTCGGAACTGCACCGATTGTAGATTTCACAAGTGTGATTTTTAATTTATCTGCCATCTTATATCCCTCCTTAACCCAGGATCTCTTCTACGGATTTACCGCGAAGTCTAGCTACTTCTTCCGGGGATTTTAACTGGCTGAGCGCATTGATTGTAGCAAGTACAACGTTCTGCTTGTTATTGGATCCCAGAGATTTTGTACGGATGTTTTTGATACCAGCGAGCTCGCACACGTTACGTGCCGGGCCACCAGCGATAACTCCAGTACCTTCCGGAGATCTTTTTAATAATACAGATGCACCTGTATGTTTACCAGTTGTATCATGTGTAATACTGTTGTTTGCGTCTAATTTAACCTCGATGAGTTTCTTCATTGCATCTTCTTTTCCTTTGCGGATTGCTTCCGGAATTTCAGCTGCTTTTCCTAAACCTGCACCAACATGACCGTTGCCATCGCCGACTACGACTAAAGCTGTAAAACGCATGTTACGTCCACCTTTAACAACTTTGGTTACACGTTTAATTGATACCACTTTTTCATTTAATTCCAACTGGCTGGGATCAATGATTGTACGTTTCATGTATTGTTTCCTCCTTGTTAAAAGTTTAATCCAGCTTCACGTGCTGCGTCTGCTAATGCCTGAACTTTACCCTGATAAATGAAACCGCCTCTGTCAAATACTACAGTTGTGATTCCTTTCTCAAGTGCTTTCTTAGCGATTGCTGTACCAACCTGAACTGCTGCATCTACGTTATTTGTTTTCTCGCAAGCTGCTTTAATGTCTTTATCCATTGTAGAAGCTGCACAAATTGTGTTTCCAACTGTATCATCAATAATCTGGGCGTACATATGATTATTGCTTCTAAAAACAGCTAAACGTGGTCTTTCAGCAGTACCTGCTAAATGATTACGCACTCTTCTGTGCTTTTTAACGCGAACTTCTGTTCTTGATTTCTTACTAACCATTACCTGTCACACCTCCAATTATTTCTTACCAGTCTTACCAACTTTACGTCTGATAACTTCATCAGCATATTTGATACCTTTTCCTTTGTAAGGCTCAGGTCTTCTCTTATCTCTGATTTCTGCTGCGTACTGGCCAACTTTTTCTTTATCGATACCTTTTACAATGATTTTGTTTCCATCAACAACTGCCTCTAAGCCTTCTGGATCAATCATCTCTACCGGATGAGAATATCCAAGGTTTAATGTCAGTTTGTTTCCAGATTTGGATGCTCTGTAACCAACACCGTTAACTTCCAGTGTTTTCTCGTAACCAGCTGTTACACCGATTACCATGTTGTGGATCAGAGTTCTTGTTAAACCATGTAAAGATTTCATTTTCTTTAAATCATTTGGTCTGGTTACAATGATCTCAGAACCTTCCTGTTTGATATCCATCTCTGCAGGTAACACTCTCTCAAGTGTTCCTTTAGGACCTTTTACAGTCACCTGATTATTTTCTGCGATTGTTACGGTTACTCCGTCCGGAATCGCGATTGGCATTCTTCCTATACGTGACATGCCCGTACCTCCTATATTCTGTATTGGTCGACATCTGCCGACATGCATTGTTACACAGTATGTTCCACCTTTGCAGTGGAATTATACTTTTGGATCGTTTATAGATTTTACCACCTTACAGCATTGTCTGTAAAGCAGTCTCTTAACTCTCTCATCGAGAAATTAAGGATGTTTGTCAGAAGCCATATTCTGGCTCCTGAACATTTCCACGGGAATCTTCTGTTCGCTAAGCTCAAGCTGCGCCTATGGCTTGCTTTTGCTAATCTCACAGAAGGACCTCGCACTAACCTCAATCTGCGCCCGAAGGCTTGATTTCGCTAAGTGGCTTCCGGCCTACCATACAAATGCTAATACTTCTCCGCCAACCTGAAGTTTTCTAGCTTCTTTGTCAGTGATAACGCCCTGGTTTGTAGAAAGGATTGCTGTTCCTAAACCACCCAGAACTTTCGGGATCTCGTTTTTGCTTGCATATACACGCAGACCCGGTTTGGAGATTCTCTTGATACCTGTGATGATTTTTTCATTTTTATCAGCACCGTACTTCAGTGTAACACGGATTGTTTTGAAATTACCATCTTCAATGATCTCGTATTTTGCAATATATCCTTCGTTGAATAAAATCTCTGCGATAGCATTTTTCATTTTGGATGAAGGAATATCTACTGTATCATGTTTAGCAGTATTTGCATTACGGATTCTTGTAAGCATATCTGCGATTGGATCACTCATTGTCATGTTGTGTTTCCTCCTGTAATATTTTCATTCAGCTTGCTTTCGTTAAGTGTATCTTACCAGCTTGCTTTCTTAACGCCCGGAATCTCACCTTTGTAAGCTAATTCACGGAAACATACTCTGCAGATACCATATTTCTTTAATACAGAATGCGGACGTCCACAGATTTTGCAGCGTGTATATGCTCTGGTAGAGAATTTCGGTGTACGCTGCTGTTTGATTTTCATTGATTTCTTAGCCATTAAAGTCCCCTCCTGTTATTTAGCGAATGGCATGTTGAACTGTGTCAGTAATTCGCGTGCTTCTTCATCTGTGTTAGCTGTTGTAACGAAGATGATATCCATACCTCTTACTTTGTCAACTTTATCATACTCAATTTCAGGGAAGATTAACTGCTCTTTGATACCAAGTGCATAGTTACCTCTGCCGTCAAATGCATTCGGGTTTACGCCACGGAAGTCACGTACACGCGGTAATGCAAGGTTTACAAGACGATCAAGGAACTCATACATTTTCTCGCCTCTTAAAGTAACTTTGCATCCGATCGGCATACCTTCTCTGATTTTGAAGTTAGCGATGGAATTCTTAGCTTTTGTTGTAATTGGTTTCTGACCTGCAATGATCTCAAGATCTTTCATAGCTGCCTCAAGAATCTTTGCGTTCTCTTTTGCCTCACCAACACCCATGTTGATAACAATTTTGTCAAGTTTCGGCACTTCCATGATATTTTTATATCCAAATTTTTTGATCATAGCGTCTACGATCTCATTCTGATATGTGTCTTTCAGTCTACTCAACTTGATGGACCTCCTCTCTTTGATTAATCAATCACTTCGCCAGTTGATTTAGCGAAACGAACTTTTTTGTCGCCGTCCATCTTGAAGCCTACACGAGTAGCTGCTCCTTTATGAACATACATAACGTTAGAAATATCGATCGGTCCTTCCTGCTGAACGATACCACCTGCCTGGTTAGCCATACTTGGTTTTGTATGTTTTGTAACCATGTTGATACCTTCAACAGTAACTGTGTTTTTCTTAGCGTTAACAGCGATTACTTTGCCTTCTTTGTCTTTATCTTTTCCAGCGATTACTTTAACTGTATCACCTTTTTTAATTTTCAGCATTAATCGGTACCTCCTATAATACTTCCGGAGCGAGGGAAACAATCTTCATGAACTGTTTCTCACGAAGTTCTCTTGCAACCGGTCCAAAAATACGAGTTCCTCTTGGAGTTTTGTCATCTTTGATGATAACAGCAGCGTTCTCATCAAATTTGATGTAGGAACCGTCTTTACGACGTGCGCCTCTTTTAGTACGAACAACTACAGCTTTCACAACGTCGCCTTTTTTAACAACTCCGCCTGGTGTTGCATCTTTAACTGTAGCTACAATAACATCACCAATGTTAGCATATCTTCTTGTAGAACCGCCCATAACACGGATGCAAAGTAACTCTTTTGCTCCTGTATTATCAGCTACTCTAAGTCTGCTTTCCTGTTGAATCATGCTGGCAGCCTCCTTCTTATTTTGCTTTCTCCATAATCTCTACAAGTCTCCATCTTTTATCTTTAGATAAAGGTCTTGTTTCCATAACTCTGACTGTATCACCGATACCACATTCATTGTTCTCGTCATGAGCTTTTAATTTATAAGTTTTTTTCACGATTTTGTTGTAAAGAGGATGTCTTACATTATCCTGGATAGCTACAACGATTGTTTTGTCCATCTTGTCGCTTACAACTTTACCAACACGTGTTTTTCTAAGATTTCTTTCTTCCACGATGCGTTCTCCTTTCATGGGTTACTCGCCAGGGGAATTACTCCGCTTTCTCAGTGATAACGGTCTGAATTCTGGCAATATTTTTTCTAACTTCTTTAATTCTTCCAGTATTGTCCAACTGATTTGTTGCGTTCTGGAATCTAAGATTGAAAAGTTCTTTTTTTGCAGCTACTAACTGTTCCTGTAACTGAGCAGCGCTCTGTGTTCTTAACTCTTTTAAATATTCACTAGATTTCATTCTTATTCACCGCCTTCTAAGTCTTCACGGGAAACGATTTTGCACTTGCATGGTAATTTGTGAGTTGCAAGTCTTAACGCTTCACGAGCGATTTCTTCAGACACACCGGAGATCTCGAATAATACGCGACCCGGTTTAACTACAGCTACCCAATATTCCAAAGCACCTTTTCCGGAACCCATACGTGTCTCAGCCGGTTTAGCTGTTACTGGTTTGTCCGGGAAAATTTTGATCCAAACTTTACCACCACGTTTGATGTAACGTGTCATGGCAACACGGGCTGCCTCAATCTGGTTAGATTTGATCCAGCATGGCTCGAGAGCAACGATACCGTATTCACCGTTTGTAATCTTATTGCCTCTTAACGCTTTACCAGCCATTGTGCCACGGAACTGTTTACGTCTTTTAACTCTTTTTGGCATTAACATTATTTATCGCTCCCTTCCACTGCCTTTTTCGGAAGTACTTCACCTTTGTAGATCCATACTTTAACGCCTACTTTACCGTAGGTTGTATCTGCTTCTGCGAAACCGTAGTCGATATCAGCTCTCAGTGTCTGAAGCGGAATAGTACCTTCGCTGTAGAACTCTGTACGAGCCATATCTGCTCCACCAAGACGTCCAGAAACGGATGTTTTGATACCTTTAACGCCAGCTTTCATACTTCTGCCCATGCAGGATTTCATAGCACGACGGAAAGATACACGGTTCTCAAGCTGTGCTGCGATGTTCTCTGCAACGAGCTGAGCGTCTTTGTCCGGTCTCTTAACTTCTTTGATATCTACGATTAATTTCTTATCTGTATATTTCTGAAGCTCTTTTTTCACTTTCTCGATCTCAGCTCCGCCTTTACCGATTACAACACCCGGTTTAGCTGTGTAAACGATAACTTTAACGCGGTCAGAAGCTCTCTCGATCTCGATTTTAGCGATTCCTGCGCTGTATAATTTTTTCTTTAAAAATTTTCTGATATTGTAATCTTCAACTAAGAGATCTGCAAAATTGCCTTCTGCATACCATTTAGAACTCCAGTCTTTGATAACACCGACTCTCAAGCCATGAGGATTAACTTTCTGTCCCATGTTTTACCTCCTATCTTTCATTAAGCACGATTGTGATGTGGCTCATTCTCTTCTCGATTCTGTAAGCTCTACCCTGTGCTCTCGGATGAATTCTCTTCATTGTAGGTCCTTTATTTGCGTAGCACTCTTCTACATAAAGGTCATCAACTTTCATTCCGTTGTTGTTCTCAGCATTAGCAATTGCTGATTTTAATAATTTTTCAATAACGCTTGATGCGTATCTCGGATTGTACATTACGATAGCTAAAGCTGTTTTTACATCTTTGCCACGGATTGCATCCAGTACGAAGCAAGCTTTCTGTACAGACATTCTAGCATATGATAATTTTGCTGAAGGTCTGGTATCTTTCTGTGCATTTCTCTCTCTTTTAATTTGGGATCTATGTCCTTTTGCCATGGATATAACCTCCTTCCAAAATTATCTTACTTTAGATTTCTTTTCGTCTTTTCCATGTCCTCTGTATGTTCTGGTTGCTACGAACTCACCGAGTTTGTGTCCAACCATATCTTCTGTAACATATACAGGAACATGTTTTCTTCCATCATGAACTGCGATTGTATGTCCAACCATCTGCGGGAAGATTGTGGAACGGCGGGACCAGGTTTTGATTACCTGTTTGTCTCCTGCAGCGTTCATAGCATCAATCTTTTTCAGTAAGCTTTCATCAGCAAATGGTCCTTTTTTTAATGAACGAGCCATATTAAACCTCCTATTTGATTGCTTTACCGTCTCTTCTTCTTACGATAAGTTTGTTAGACTGTTTGTTTTTCTTTCTTGTCTTTAAGCCAAGAGCAGGTTTGCCCCAAGGTGTGCATGGACCTGGACGACCGATACTTGTCTTGCCTTCACCACCACCGTGTGGATGGTCATTCGGGTTCATAACAGAACCACGTACTGTTGGGCGGATACCCATGTGACGTTTACGTCCTGCTTTACCGATGTTGATCAGGCTGTGGTCACCGTTTCCGATAACACCTACTGTTGCACGGCAATTAATAGGAACCATTCTCATCTCTCCGGACGGAAGTCTTAAAGTAGCATATTTGCCCTCTTTAGCCATAAGCTGTGCGCTCATTCCTGCGGAACGAACCAGCTGTCCGCCTTTACCCGGATGTAACTCAATATTGTGAACCTGTGTACCAACTGGGATGTTTGCCAGCGGTAAGCAGTTACCTACGCGAACCTCAGCTTCCGGTCCGTTCATAACTTTCATACCATCTGTAAGTCCTGCCGGTGCAAGGATATATGCTTTCTGACCATCAGCGTAGCTGATCAGAGCGATATTAGCTGTTCTGTTCGGATCGTACTCGATACCGATAACAGTTGCCGGAATACCATCTTTATTTCTTTTGAAATCGATGATTCTGTATTTTTTCTTAGCTCCGCCTCCGCGGTGTCTAACAGTGATTTTACCCTGATTATTACGTCCAGAATTTTTGTTTAAGGAAACCAGTAAGGATTTCTCAGGAGTGCTCTTTGTGATCTCAGAGAAGTCAGAACCAGTCATATTTCTTCTGGAAGGTGTATATGGGTTATATGTTTTGATTCCCATAATGAATCTCCTTTCAATACTGTGTTTTATTATCGCACTTTACTGTGCCTAGCCTACTGCTTTGTGGATATCTTACAGACCTGCGAAGATCTCGATATCTTTGCTATCCTCTGTTAACTGAACGATAGCTTTTTTTGTTTTAGCAGTTTTACCAAAAGTCATTCCACGTCTTTTTGTTTTGCCTTCGCAATTCATTGTGTTAACTTTTGCAACTTTAACGCCGTCGAACATTTTCTCAACAGCTTCTTTGATCATAGCTTTGTTAGCTTCCGGATGAACCAGGAAAGTATATTTTTTCTCAGCCATGATATTCATGCTTTTCTCTGTAATAACCGGTTTGAGGATTACATCGTAGTACTGTACGTTTGCCATTATGCGTATACCTCCTCGATTTTCTCTACAGCTGCTTTTGTTGTGATCACGGTATCATATTTCAGGATATCGTATACATTTAACAGTGTAGCCTGTGTTGTTTTAACATCCGGTACATTTGCTGCGGATTTCTCAATAACAACATCTTTGTCTCCCATAACAACCAGTGCTTTGGAAACATTTAAGTTATTTAATACTTTAACAAAATCTTTTGTTTTGATTGCTTCTAATTTTAACTCATCTAAAACAACAAATTTCTGAGCCTCTACTCTGGATGTCAGAGCGGATTTTAAAGCTGCTCTTTTCTCTTTTTTGTTGATCTTGAAAGAGTAATCTCTCGGTACCGGAGCGAATACTACTCCACCACCTGTCCACTGCGGAGCTCTTGTTGAACCCTGTCTTGCATGACCGGTTCCTTTCTGTCTCCAAGGTTTTCTTCCACCGCCGCTAACTTCAGAACGTGTTTTTGCTTTCTGAGTTCCCTGACGATTATTTGCAAGCTGCTGTACAACTGCCATGTGTACTAAATGCTCGTTAACTTCTACACCGAAAACTGCGTCATTCAGTTCCATGGAGCCCACTTCGTTGCCTTCCATATTATAAACAGATACGTTAGCCATCTGTGTGTCCTCCTTTCCTAATCAAGTAAAACTTAAGCTTTTACTGTTTCCTTGATTGTTACTAAAGATTTCTTAGGTCCTGGTACGGAACCTTTAACTAAAAGTAAATTGTTCTCAGCATCTACACGAACAACTTCAAGGTTCTGAACTGTAACCTTTACGCTACCCATGTGTCCTGGCATGCCTTTTCCTTTGAATACTTTACTCGGAGAAGAACAAGCGCCGTTGGAACCCTGATGACGATGGAATTTAGAACCATGAGCCATAGGTCCTCTGTGCTGACCAAATCTCTTAATTGCGCCCTGGAAACCTTTACCTTTGGAAATTGCTGTTGCATCGATCTTGTCGCCTTCAGCGAAGATATCAGCTTTGATCACATCTGCAAGGTTGTATTCCTCAGCATTGTCAAATTTGAACTCGCGAACGAATCTCTTACCGGATACGCCAGCTTTGTCAAAGTGACCTTTCTCTGCTTTGTTAACACCATGTCTGTGTTTGATTTCTTTTTTACCGTTGGCATCTTTTGTAACAACTTTCTCTTTTTTGTCAACAAAACCAACCTGTACAGCGCTGTATCCATCGTTATCAACAGTTTTGATCTGTGTAACGTAGCACGGACCAGCCTGTAATACAGTAACCGGAACTAAAACTCCGTCTGCGTTGAAGATTTGAGTCATTCCGACTTTTGTAGCTAAGATAGCTTTCTTCATCTCATTTACCTCCTGTTTACTCTACAGCGGAGCGCTTTATGCGCTCATCCTAGAACAGTGATATATAAGTGGAACATTGAATCCATTGTTGTTTTGCAACGTGGGTTAAAACGGATTCGAAGAATGCTGCTTCTATATATAACCCTTCAGGATTTTACCTTAATCATGTTGCTTCCTATTATATAAGGAAGACTTTTTACCAGATGAATTATTTGTTTTTCATCTTGATGTCGATGCTGACACCAGCCGGCATTTCTAATCTTGACAGTGCATCAACAGTTTTCTGTGTTGGTGCTACGATGTCGATCAGTCTCTTGTGTGTTCTCTGCTCGAACTGCTCTCTGGAATCTTTGTATTTGTGAACCGCTCTTAAGATTGTTACAACCTCTTTCTTAGTAGGAAGTGGTACCGGTCCGCTCACCTGTGATCCGTTTTTCTTTACAGTTTCGATAATTTTCTTTGCTGATGCATCCACCATCTCGTGGTCATAAGCCTTGAGAATGATTCTCATTACTTGACTTGCCATAAAAAAAGTCGCCTCCTTTTCGCACTTTTGATTAGTACGACAAGCGGTGACTGTACACTCTCCCGTGTGTATCATTCAATCTCACACGTTGTTTTCAACCATTTCATGGTCTTCAGTTTCAGTACAGTGACTTGTCGTCAGTTTCCTAACTTGACATTCGCTCCACGGAAAACCTGCCACTCGGGCAGCAACCTCGCGCTTCATTGCTATCATGTCACAGCAATAGCTAGTATAAGAGATTTCTTTCGGAATTGCAAGTAGTTTTTTCAATTTTTTTCAAAATATTCGTGTTTTTCTTGTATTTTTATAAATACATTAATTTTTGATACAAAAATGATTGCTAAGAAAGCGTGAAGAAGAGAAACATACACCAAGACACGATCATTTTCTATTTCCGCTACATCGCTTATCTCCTTGACGAACGTAGCAGTAGCATCTATAATCATAAAGAATTGTACAAACGCATACAAGCACATACATTATTATAATATAATAAGAAGAAACACATTTTATACAAAGACAATTTCATTGAGAAAGTAGAGGAAATAGACAATGTGGATAGCAAGAAACTGGAAAGATTATCAGGTGATTGATTGTTCTCAGGGTGAGAAGCTGGAGCGATGGGGAAAATATCTCCTGGTTCGCCCGGACCCGCAGGTCATCTGGGATACCCCGAAAACGGAAAAGGGATGGCACAAGCACAATGCCCACTATCATAGAAGTAAAAAAGGCGGCGGTGAATGGGAATTTTTCGATCTGCCGGAGCAGTGGACCATTCATTACAATGAACTTACCTTTAACTTAAAGCCATTCAGCTTTAAACATACCGGCTTATTCCCGGAGCAGGCTGCAAACTGGGACTGGTTCGGTGACAAGATTCGTAAAGCAGGCAGACCGATCAAAGTATTAAACTTATTTGCTTATACCGGTGGGGCAACACTTGCTGCTGCCGCTGCAGGCGCACAGGTTACTCATGTGGACGCTTCCAAAGGAATGGTTCAGTGGGCAAAAGAAAATGCTGCTTCTTCCGGTCTCAGTGACAGACCGATCCGCTGGCTGGTGGATGACTGTGTGAAATTTGTAGAGCGTGAGATCCGCCGCGGCAACCACTACGATGCAATCATTATGGATCCGCCTTCTTATGGCAGAGGACCGAAAGGTGAAATCTGGAAAATTGAGGAATCTGTTTACCCACTGGTAAAACTGTGTACACAGATCCTCTCCGATGATCCGCTGTTCTTCCTGATTAATTCTTATACAACAGGACTTCAACCAGCAGTACTGGCTTACATGCTCGGAACCGTTATGAAAAAATACAACGGTATCGTAACTGCTGATGAAATCGGACTTCCGGTTTCTTCCAACGGACTGGTTCTTCCATGTGGAGCATCCGGTCGCTGGGAATCTAAATAACAGAGTTTCCCCGATGCAATGACCTGGCAGAATTGTAAATCTGTTTATAGCTGCCACTATGTAGCAAAATTTAATCAGTACTAAAAAAACTATATCACAAGGCAAAATTTCTATGTCTGTGATATAGTTTTCTTCTTTATATTATATTTTTCCACTACCAGGGCATCACGCTTTAATCTTCCCGAAAGGTTTTACGGTATTCCATCGGGCTCATGGAATAAATCTGCTTGAACGCATCCACAAACCGCCGCACATTGTTATATCCGACTTTTTCACCAATCTCATACATCTTGGCATCTGTCTGGATCAGCAGTTTGATTGCTTCTTCCATTCGGATGGAAGTCAGATATGCTTTGTAATCCGTTTTCTGTTCCCGGGCTCATGGCACTGTATTTTGCTTTCAGTAATACTTCTCCTTTTCCCGGTGCCGGAATCTCCTTCTCCTTTAAGACTACTTTCCCCGGCTGAGCCTCTGCATAGATGGTTTTCACATTGTTAATTCCCCTCCTGTTTTTTGCGGGTTACTTTTATGCCCGGAACTTCTTTTCCTGCATAAAAAAACGCCGCATATGAAATTTATTATCTCGATGGGATAATTATTTCATATGCAACGTTCTATCTCAATGTCGTTTTCTGTGAAAAAACGGACGTTTTTTGTGATGTTATGTAACCTCACCATTCTAAATTGCAGATTTGATGACATTACTACAACATATTTTTCTTTCTTAAGATCAGCAGGATCAGAATACAAATGATCAATGTACCAAGACAGATGATTCCAAATCCGTAAGGTGTATTGGACAATGGCATCCATTTTCCACTGACGTTCATTCCGTATAATCCGGAAATGATGGTCGGAATCGCCATGACCAGTGTGATGGATGTCAGGTATTTCATGACGTTGTTCAGTCGGTTGTTAATAACTGAGGATACCAGTTCGCGGGTACCATTAATGATATCTCGGTAGATCATTGTCATCTCAATCGCCTGCTTGTTCTCAATAATGACGTCATCCAACAGCTCCGTATCTTCCGGATACTGCTCCAGTCGTTTGTATCTGGACAGACGCTCCAACACAACACCGTTTGCTCTTAAGGATGTGGCAAAGTATACCAGCGTAGATTCCAGTTCATGTAAATTTACAAGGTCTTCATCTTCAGTATTTCCGCCGATATTTTCCTCGATGTCGGTTCTCTTTTTATCAATGATACGCAGTGTACTCTGATACATTGCCGCTGTGCGGAACAGAATCTGATATACAAAACGCATTTTCTTCTTTGTGGAAAATTCACGGACTCTGCGCTCAATGAAATGCTGCAGGATCGGAGTCTCCTCGGTACATACGGTAATGATACATTCCTGTGTCAGAAGGATACCAAGCGGGATAGTTGTATAGTTTTTGGATTCATGACGGATCTCTGTTGCCGGAATATCCACCAGGATCAGGGTATATCCATCCTCCAGCTCAATACGGGAACTTTCTTCCTCATCCAGTGCGGCACGGACGTCTGCCATATCGATATCATATTGTTCCGCGACTTCCTGACTCTCCTCCATTGTTGGGTTTGTCATCATGATCCAGACTCCCGGATCCATCTCTTCTACTTCATGAAGGACACGGTTGTCCGTCTTGTACACGGTCATCATATGTGCCACACCTGCCTTTCTGATATATTCAAGATTTGTCTGCAAATCTTGCTGCGAACTGAACATCTGCAAAGCTGATATTTTCCGCTGTTCAGTTCTGCAATCCTTACGGAGTATTCTTTTGCTTTGAAGAAGTAAAAGAATGCCTTAAAACTTAGTATACCAAGTTTCAAGGCATTTTGGTAGTGTTGAAATTAACTTTTACCGGTCTTTTTCATATTCTTTTCCTTTTTCATAAGGAAACACACACATTTTTACTTCTTTTTCCCTTACTGCTCCGGTACACCCATCGCAATTTTCTCCGGTGTGATCGGAAGTTCACGCACCCAGACACCGGTTGCGTTTGCGACTGCATGTGCAAGAGCCGGAGACGGTGTGTTGATAACAATCTCTCCGATGGATTTTGCACCAAATGGACCGGACTGCTCATAACTGCTCTCGAACTCTACGCGAAGTTTACATAAATCCACGCGGGCAGGAATCTTATACTGCATCAGGGAATTGTTCATCATTCTTCCATAATCCGTATATTGTACATTCTCGTACAATGCCATGCCGATGCCCTGTCCCAGTCCTCCTTCTACCTGAACTCTCGCAAGGTTCGGGTTCAGCGGTGTTCCACAGTCAACCACAGCCACATAATCGATCAGTTCCAGTTCACCGGTTTCTTTATCAATTTCCACTTCTGCCATTCCAACCATAAACGGTGGCGGAGAAGTCGGAGAATAATGACTTTCTGTTACCTGAAGCGCATGATTATTGGCACACATGGAATGTACACCAATCTCTGCTGTTGTCACAGATTTTCCTGTGGAAACACAGCTTACATGATCTCCTTCAAATCTGGTATCTTCCACCCCGCACTCCAACATCTGCGCCGCGGTCGCTCTGATTTCTTCGATCAGATGTCGGGCAGTTTTTTCCACTGCTTTACCGGTAATGTATGCGGTACTGGAAGCATAAGATCCGGAATCGTAAGGAGACGTATCTGTATCCGCACCGGATACTGCAATTTTGTCCGTATCACATTCCAGACATTCTGCTGCCACCTGTGCCAGCGTTGTATCGCATCCGGTTCCCATATCAGCGGCACCGATAGAAAGCAGATAACTTCCGTCTTCATTCAACTTAATAGTCGCAGAACCTACGTCCACGTTAGAAATACCGGATCCCTGCATGGACATTGCCATACCGACGCTCCGCACTTTTCCATTACCCATGTCGCGGCAAGGGAATTTTTCTTCCCAGCCGATCATCTCTGCCGCACGTTTCAGACAGCGGTCTAATGCGCAGCTGTTGTTTCGCTCACCGTAATACGCTGGCATGATCTCGCCTTCCCGCACCATATTCAGCTCACGCAGCTTCACCGGATCCATATGCAGTTTCTGCGCCAGTTCGTTTACTGCTGATTCCAACGCAAACTGTCCCTGCGTCGCACCATAACCTCGATATGCTCCGGCAGACATTACGTTTGTATACACAACATCGTAGTCAAAACGGAATGCCTCTGCTTTTGCATAAAGCGGAATGGATTTGTGTCCGCTTAATCCTACGGTTGTCGGGCCATGCTCGCCGTAAGCACCGGTATTTGACAGTGTATACATGTCAATGGCACGGATGGTTCCGTCCTTCATGGCACCTACTTTTACGTGTACTTCCATCTCATGACGTGGTGAGGAAGCGATCTGGCATTCCACTCTGGTAAAAATAATTTTGGACGGTTTCTTTGTCATCCAGGTTACAAATGCCGGATAAACCTCAGAAACAGCGGTCTGTTTCGCTCCGAAACCACCGCCGACTCGGGGTTTTGACACACGGATCTGGGATTTCGGAATACCAAGGGCATTGGACACGATTCTTCGCACATGGAATACAATCTGTGTGGAACTGAAAATATTCAGTCTGCCGTAGGCATCGATGGAACAATACGTACGGAAGGTCTCCATCATCGCCTGCTGATCCGCAACCGTGTGATAGGTATGCTCCACGATGGTATCACATTCTGCCATCACACCGTCCACATCGCCTTCTTCAGATCTCGCTGTGGCACAAAGATTTCGCTTATTGTCCGCTCCAACCGGACAGAGAGATCTCCAGTTATCTTCCGGATGAACCAGGATCTCGTTGTCTTTTGCCACATGAAAATCCAGAATAGCCGGAAGGACTTCATATTTTACTTTGATCAGGCGCATGGCTTTTTCCACGCAGGCTTCATCTTCTCCGGCAATGATCGCCACCGGATCACCTACAAAACGCACATGCTGATCCAGAATCAGACGATCGTAAGGAGTTGCCTCTGGATAGGTCTGTCCTGCCGTAGTAAAACGCTGCTGCGGTACATCTTCCCAGGTATAAATCGCTTCAATTCCCGGTACTTTCTCCGCTGCTGTTTTATCGATTTCTTTTACGATTGCATTTGCATGGGGGCTGCGCAGTAATTTGACGATCAGACAGTCCTTTGGAACCAGATCGTCCATAAAAACCGGTTTTCCTGTCACCAGCGCCATGGCATCTTTTTTTCGAATTGGCTGATTTACTGCTTTCATCTGCTGCCTCCATTCTTTTTGTATTCCAGAAACGCTTTGATTCCACGCATCTGTCCCTCATATCCGGAACATCTGCAGAGGTTTCCTGCTAAATATTCTTTGATTTCTTCATCGGAAGGATCCGGATTTTCCCGGAATAAGGCAATGGCATTCATGATCATGCCCGGATTACAGAAACCGCACTGCTCAGCACCCTGATCCGCAATAAAGGCACCAAATTCTTCCGCTTCTTTCTGAAGTCCCTCTAACGTATCTACTTTACATCCATTTACCCGTGCCACCAGCATGGAGCAGGAAAGCACCGGTTTTTCATTTACAAATACGGTACAAAGTCCACAGTTGGATGTTTCACAGCCACGTTTTACGCTATAGCAACCGTGATCACGCACAAAGTCGATGAGCAACGTGTCCGGTTTTACAAGTGCATCCACTTTTTTTCCATTTAATGTAATTGTCACAACCATGTTACTGCACCTCCTCTGTCACGGTCAGCAGTGCACGACGGATCAGCACCTTAGCCAGATGAGTCCGATATGCGGCACTGGCGCGCATGTTATCCTGTGTCGGAATCTGAGCCGCAAGTTCTTCTGCAATCTTTGCCGCTGCATCCGCACCGTTTTTTCTGATTTCTTCTGTCTGCTCCTCAGAAACAGTCAGAAGCATTGCTTTCTGCGGTCTTGCACCGACTGCCACTCTGGTTCCTTTTTTATCCAGACAGACGGCACATGTCAATACTGGAAAATCTGTTTTCGTATTTCTCTGAGACAGATAGACGCATTTCCCAGGTATCTTTTTTATGATGAGACGAATCAACACATCGTTATCACGAGGAAGATTTACAAAATCTGCCAGAGACAGGATTCCATTGTGATACAGTTCCACATATGCGTCCATTGCCAAAAAGCAGGTCAGCACATCGGAAAATCCAAACCTTCCAAACAAACTCCCACCTACGGTCGCAAGATTCCGAAACTGTACACCTACGATATGGCGCACACTCTCACGGACTGCACCGTCACTCCACTGGTTTAATCCTTCGTGTAACTCCAACTGACGCAGGGATGTCATACATCCGATGGAAAACTGCGTCTCATCTTCCTCAATGGTATCAAGACCAAGACCAGACAGATCGATGGCGGTCTGTATCCTGTGATCTCCCATTTTCATCCAGAGCATTCCACCAATGATCTGATTGGTTCGCTTCTGATTTAATTCAAATGCCTGCTCCAGACTTTCTACCTTCACATACTCTTTGATTTCCAGCATTCATGTTCTCCTTCTTTTACAATGATTTCAAAGTTTTCTCTCATACAAAGCTTTTCATCCCTTACTTAATGCAAATACTATCTTCACTTTTCCAAAGGGACATTTTTATTCTTATCGCATCTTTACTATATCATTAGCATCAGATGCGTTTTTTACAAATATCATTTAAACAACACTTGTCACAATATGGCTGTGTCCGTGCAGTACAGACTTCTCTGCCATGCCACACCAGACGGTGGCAGAAATCACTGCCTTCCTCCGGTGGGATGATCTTCCACAGTTCCATTTCTACTTTTTTCGGCTCCTTGATGCCATCCACCAGTCCCATGCGGTTTACCAGACGGATGCAGTGCGTATCTGTCACAATGGCCGGTTCACCAAACACATCACCCATGATCAGATTTGCACTTTTTCTGCCGACCCCCGGAAGTTTCAACAGTGCATTAAAATCCTTTGGCACGTTTCCACCGAACTCATCCCGAAGCATTTTCATACAGGCACTGATATCTCGCGCCTTACTTTTGCCAAGTCCACAGGGACGGACGATCTCCTCAATGTCTGCCACCTCAGCCTCTGCCAGTGCTTCCACGCTTGGATATTTTTCAAACAGTTTCGGAACGATCTGATTTACTCTGGCATCCGTACACTGCGCTGCCAGACGGACACTGATCAGAAGTTTCCATGCCTGATCGTAATCCAGGGTACAGTCCGCATCCGGATATTCTTTTTTTAAACGGTCTATGATTTCAAGCGCCCTTTGCTTTTTCGTCATAATTTTCCTCGCAATCTTTTTTGCATATCTTTGTCTTTATAATTCAAGAATGCTCCGGCATTCTTGTTGCGAGGTGCGCGTCATG
>NZ_JRFU01000120.1 GCF_003122485.1 Eubacterium ramulus | reverse complement strand
TTTATATCAAGAGTTCTCCAAAGGAGAACTTTCCTATAAAGTAAAAAAGCTGTTCCACATCTTCAAAAGTGGCAGACAGCTCATTTTCCTTTTCGGGATTTTTGAAATTGCGGAAGCCATTGTAACAGTCCCAATAGAGATTTAGTTTGGCTCGTTCTTCGTCAATGTGTTCGCTGTTGGCAATGTCAAAACTGCGGTCATTGTGCTTCGGATTATAAACGCCATTCTTTCCGGCTCGTCCATTGTGTCTTGTTAATTTCACATGAGTTCCTCCTTTTCTTTTTGATTTCCCCGACAGGGGAGAAGGGCAGCGAAGCTGATTCCTTGCGGCTTTCTGCGTCAAGTAATACCCAGTACTAAGTGGCGAAACGCCACTTAACTGGGCAAGGCTACCGCCCTTGACCTGCACAGGGATATTGCATTCCCTGTACCCATGCACAAAGGGTTGCACCCTCCATACTCCCGCCCGAACAAACTGACTTCGCCCCGTCCCAAGCTCTGTCAGTTCCTTCGGTTTTACAAAACAGTCCACCGGACTATTTTGCAAAAAGAAAAACCGACGCATGATCGCTTTACGCTCAATACATCGGTTTCTTCATCTGACCTTGACGGTCATATTCAGTTGTGGCAGATTAGCCAATTTGAAAAATTACTCTGGCACATCTACTGAATAACTTAGATTGTTTCCTCTCTTGTCGCTCTTTAAATCATCATAATACCATAGATACATCGTTCTGTCATATACATTGATTTCAATAACACCATCTGGCTTTTGACCTTCTACTTCTAATGAGTAAATTTCCTTATCATGTGCATAGCCAAAAACAAATCTGGTATCTGGATAATTTGGATTCAAGTCCTGTTGAAAATCACTTAATTTTAAAGATGAACGAATTAGTTCTGTAATATCAGATATAAGAATGCTATCCGCTTTAGTTGTAACCGGTGTAGCATTCATAAATGCATATTGTACACTTGCTTCCTCCACCTGTTTTTTGCAGCGTGCCATCACAAAACCTTGAACGGGATCGTTATCGCTTCCTGCCCGATAGAAAATAGTATCATACTGTTTGCCATTCCATATATGCAATATTTCATCAACATGATTAAGAAAATCTTCTGGAACAGAAAATTCTTCATTTTCAGCATTCAAAGGAGAATTCAAAATAGCTTCTTCGACAGAACTATAATATATGAGTTCAGAATCCTTTTTATCGTAATCACTCAAATTGAATTCGACATATGCATTGTCTTTATTGTCATCTTCCGGAACATAAGTATAACGACCATTTTCAATATGGTCATCATAATCAACAAACAGTCCAATACATGTCAGCGCTGCAAAAATCAAAAAAACTATTCCTACAATGATTAGCAATATTTTCAAAAATTTTTTCATACAAAAGTCCACCTTCTTGCTTCATTTCAGTAAATTATATCATACCGATATGAACAATTCAATTCACGCTCTATCAAGTAGTTTTTTACTTACCTATAACGCACATTTCCGCAAAATCCATAGTCTCCGATACTTTCCTCACAGGCGATATACAGTCGGAATTCTGTCAGCTCATGAAATAAGAAAAACCGACGCATGATCGCTTTACGCTCAATACATCGGTTTCTTTATCTGACCTTGACGGTCATATTCAGTTGTGGCAGATTACAGGTAATCTACAAATTTCCCAAAACAAAACATACTTTTTAATGGTGATCGATCCTGTCCTGGATTCATCCACTATATCCGCATTGGTCAGATCATTTTTTGTCGCGGTATTATTAGTTGATGCGGTAGAAGTCGCTGCCATAGCAGAAATGCCTGATGTGGCTGGTGCGATCCCAAGAGCTGCGATCATTGCCATTGCTCCTAATCTCAGTAATACTTCTTTCTTTTTCATATTTCTTGATTTCCTTTCTTTGTAGGTTGCTGCTTTTTTCGGCTGTTTGGGACAGTTATCCGCCATATGGCAGATAAGATAACAGCACATGCATACAGCGGTATCAAAACATCTGACACCGCTGCACAATCTACTGTCATCTAAAAAATGAAATATAAGCATTACTCCTGTGTTCTTCCCCGGATCCGTTCCTGTCTTGGTTTCTTATCTCCAAAACGTATGCACTGAGAAGACACGCAGATGCACATTCGACTCAGGTATCATTCCGGGCAGGTTCTTTAATTTTCAAGGTGCATGGGGAAATATCTCTACTCCCCTTTCACCTATCTTTTGCCACACAGGGCTTATACAAATACTTTTTGAAATTTTTTTACTTTTTATTTCTCATTCGGAACGCACAATCAGGCTCTTCTTCCAATAATCTTCTGGATTTTTTTATCGCTGCCCGGATCAAATAACTGATGTTCTGCTGTGTCACCTCAAACGCTTCCGCAATCTGCTCCTGGGAAATCCCTTCCACGTAATAAGCAAGCAGAATTTCTTTCTCCTGTTCATTCAGAAGTAGCATGAGTTTATCCAATGCCTCTTTCCTCATAACAGACTGCAACAGATCCATGCTTTCATCTTCCATCAGTTTCCATTCTTCTGAAATTGCACTGTAAGATACCACTCTGTGGAAGGCATCGCGTGTCCGCTGGTTCTGTGCCAGCCAGTCTTCCCCTTCTAAGATGAGGCGCAGATACCACGCTTCGTCCTCAAATACTTTTTCATACACAAGATTCTGGTGGTTTCCATCCTCGTAACTGTATGAGTTGCATGTGTGTAAAGGAAAGATCGTGATACGCCGGTAGTTCCTGTACACCACAAGACCGTTGTCATACACCATCACTTCCGTATCCTGATCGATCACCTCTTTGACCACAATTTCATATCCTGATTCCCGTAACTTTTTATAAGTCGGAACACGATCCATCTTGCCTGTCTCTGGTATCATTGCTTTTAACTCTTTTAATTTCAGCATCCTGACCTCTTTCTGCCATATGGCCTGGGTGGTCAGGTCTGTGAAATAAAGGGCAGCAAAAGCAGTCCCAGACTCACCCGTTTTTTTTAACGGAAGTCTGCGACTCCTCTCACTGCCCTTTTCATCTTTTCTCAGTATTTTTTTATCCTATGAACCTCTCATAAATACTCCTCCTCATATATCGTTTGCTGTACGGCACTTATACAAAAAATTCTGCAAATTTTTCAAAGGTATATATACGTCACTTTTTTATCTGCGGAAACTAAAAGGAGCCATAGACAACCACTCCCATTCCTGGGAATGATCATCCATGACTCCAATCAGTCCTTCGCCAAGTCCGATTACTCGACGGTTACAATATGTTTTTTTACTTCATACACAGTCAGGGAACCGTTCCCCTTTCTCCGGATCTCTGCGTTATTCCCCCGGTCTGTGATCAGCCGGACCAGCTCCATGATATGCCGTTCATCCTCTCGTCTTTTATCTATGTCATATCGTATGATCTCATTTTGTACTGCTGTTGATTTTATTCTCATCAGAATCCTCCACGTAATTATAATTACTCAAACGGATAAGGGAAAGGAACCGTTGATGAGTGCATGTCGCAGTCCTCCATTCCGTAAGCGGCAAAGCACCGCGGAGTATCTGCAACGGGATCATTATCTGTCCTGCTTTGTTGGCCAGGCATGTCAAAATGTCAGCTTGCTCAGCTACCACATCTGATCTGCTTTCCATTCTTTCATACAGTTTCTATGTTCAGGCCGGTTCTTCCAGCCCATCAAATATATCTCCGGACAGCTCTATGATGTCACATATCTGTATTTCCGTTTGTCCGATCTGAAGATTCCTAGAAGGATTCCAGTATATCACCTCACCAGTCACTGTCTGGATCTGTCCTTTCCTGGTATCCAAAGGATGGTTATGTACAAAATAGGTTACGGTCAGCACAAATCCTGTTCCGATCATTTGTACCTTCTGATCCAGCCTGTCTTTTTGTTCTTCTGATAAGACCGGATATTCTTCATACACGATCTCTTTTTGCCGGATGCAGTCCTCAAATCCCTTCAATGCTGCAAATGGCGCAAAGATTTTCGCCCGGTGCGTAATATCCATTGGCTTATGATGTGATATCGGTTTATCCATATCCATGATGTCACTGTAATCCATCTTTCCTCATCTCCTATCTAAGCATGATGTCCGCCAATCTGCTGGTTTCTCGTTATCGTAGTTGCACAGGGAAGCAGGTTTACCCCGCGCAAAATCGCATTTTTTCCAAACCGTTTTTTTATCGCCAATACCATTTGCTGGATATCCTGTTCTTTTTCTGCTTTCACCGGATCCGTAAACAGATCATACTGCAGGCAGCTTTCCGGATAGACACGATTTGCTGTAATATTGATCCGCCGGATCCCGGTATAAATATCTGTGGTTGCCCGATATAACTGCTCCACATTCTGAATGATCAGACCACTGTTATTGCTCTGCTTTTTCAGGTTCACAGTCCCACCAGTATCAGAAATCCCGAAGCGGTGATCATAAGAGATCCGCAACGTAATAGAATCCGTAACCAGCCCTTTATCCATCAAATCCAGTGACAGCATATCTGCCATTTCCTTTACCACAACTAGCGCTTCCTCAAAAGCATAATTTCTCATAAGTACCTGCCCGTTTGACAGGCTGTGATCTGTTGGCTGATAATTTTTGATATCTTGCATCCGGCATGGCTCCACTCCCCAGGCATGGTCGATCAGCAATTCCGCATCAATCCCAAATAACCGATACAGCCAGTCTTCCGAACTCAATGACATTTTGGCAATATCACCCATGGTATACATCCCATACTGTGCCAGTTTCCGCTCGGTCTTCCGCCCGATCTGCCAGAAATCAGACAGTGGTTTATGTGACCACAACATTTTCCGGTAACTGCTCTCCGTCAGCGTTCCAATACACTGCTTTGTATGTTTTGCTATGATATCCATGGCAATCTTAGCCAGATACAGATTCGATCCTATCCCGGCAGTTGCCGTGATCCCGGTCTCTTTCTTTACTGCTCCCATCAGCGCTGCAGCCATTTCCTCTGCCGTCATATGATAAAGCTTCAGATAATCCGTAACATCCAGAAAACATTCATCCACTGAATATACGTGAATATCTTCCGGTGCGATATATCTAAGATAGATCCCATAGATCTTTGCGGAGTATTCCAGATATAGATGCATCCGTGGTTTTGCCACTATATATGGTATATCTGGTGGAATCTCATGGATTCTGCAGCGATTTTTTACCCCTGCCTGTTTCATCGCCGGTGTGATTGCCAAACATATGGTACTTTTTGACCGCTCCGGATCTGCAACAACGAGATTCGTGCAAAAAGGATCCAGACCACGTTCAGCGCATTCCGCCGTTGCATAAAATGATTTAAGATCAATACAGATATATGATTTGTTTTCCATCTATTCAAACACCTCCCATCAACTTGCCTGTTTTTCCGATCAGACATCTGCATTTATGATATTTCTTGATAATGCAATCCTAAATCACGTTCTGAAATAGGCAATTTAATCTATAATTCTATTGACTTTCTGAGCAATATCATATATATTATAGGCAAGTAATTACCTCTCTTTTGTGATTCACATTATAGGCAACAAGTAACCTATTGTCAAGAGGTAATTTAATATTTTAGGTAATAATTTGCCTGTTTCATCAAAAATAAGGCAATTAATCAAATTCAACTATCTTTAAAATAAGCTAATAGAAAGAGGTATCGTTATGACATTCGGAGAGAAAGTAAAAACGTTACGAAAGGAAAAAGGACTGAACCAGACACAGCTTGCTCAGGCTGTTGGTGTTTCACTCAGAACAATCCGCGGATGGGAAATTGAAGGCCGCTACCCAAAGCAGCATGCCATCTATCAGAAACTGGCGGATATTCTAAACTGTGATCTTACATACTTAATGACAGAAAACGAAGCATTCATCACACAGGCAGCTGAACAGTTTGGAAGTCGTGGTGCCAATCAGGCTCAACAGATTATTGCTCAGACAGCTGCCATGTTCGCCGGTGGTGGATTATCCGATGAGGACAAAACAGCATTCATGGATGAGATCCAGACTCTTTACCTGGATTCAAAAAAGCGCGCAAAAAAGTACACACCAAAAAAGTATCTCAAGGAAGATTAGTGCTTTACCGAAAACTTTTACGCACTCTCTTTTCTGAGAGAACAATTCTTTTGAGGTGATCAAAATTGAAAAACGGATATATATACGATGAAACACAGAAACTGATCAGAAAATATAAGACCAGGGATCCATTTAAGATCATGGACAACATGCATGTTATTGTCGGGGAATCTTCCAGCTTTCAAAAACTAAAAGGATTTTGCTTTATGAGCTGTAAGACCATCTATGTCCAGATCAGCAGCTTTCTTTCTGAGGAAGAAAAACAGATCGTGGCAGCGCATGAACTGGGACATATCATTCTCCATAGAACTCAGTTAAAAATAGCTCCGATGAAAGACGATACACTTTATAATATGCAGGATAACACCGAATACCAGGCGAACCTGTTTGCTGCAGATCTTCTCTTATCTGACGCGGATATTGCAGATATGGCACACAATGAAGATCTGGATTATTTCAGTTTATGCAGCACGCTGAATTCCACCCCGGAACTCATGAGCTTTAAATTATACAGTCTGACCAAGCGAGGACAGGCTTATCATATGCCTATGGAAATACAGAGTAATTTTCTGGCAAAATAAAAATAATGCAGAGATGTATATTTACGATAAATATATACCTCTGCATTTGTATTCAAATACTGTTCTGTTGTAATCAAACTATTCTAGTCATTTTCTTATTGCATCCACATACCACAACTGCTATAATCACAACATGGGTGCTGCCATAACGGTAGGCGGTTAGTCCTTCAACAGAGGGACTGTGACCCTCTGATTACATAGAAACCCGAAAGGGAATCCACTGGAAAGGAGGGCTGAGCCAATGAGTATTTTAGATTTCATTGCAGTAGTGAGCTTTGGCTTAACCTGCTTTAGTATCGGATACACATTCGGTAAGGATAATAATATATCACAAAAATAGCCGCCCCGGTCTGGAAACTAGGCGACTATTTTTAATAATCAAATAGAAAAACGGACTAACCGTCTATCGGTAGCACTCTTTTTGTATAATCATATTACCATGCATCTTTAAAAATGTCAAAAATATTCTTAACATATTTTTTCGATCACAGATGGATTAAAGTGCTTCTCTTTCTTTTTCTATTCTATTTCTTTTAACATTTTATAAATAATCAGGCCATTGCTGACTGCAAGCACTTCATTTCCATTGTCAAAATTTATTCCGGTAATTTCTTTTATTTTTTCCATCCGGTAAGATATCGTTCTATAATGAACGAACATCGCACCCGCAGTTTTTCTGATACTTTGATTATTGCTAAGAAACATCTGCAAAGTCGGAATCAATTCGCCTTTATGTTCATCATCATATTCATATAATTTCTTTAATGTTTCCGGTATGTATCTTTCCAATTTCGTCATATCATCAATTTCACCGAATATCTGGAAAAATCCAAGATTCGAATAATGTACGACCGACTTATTCTTATCGCCGGTCACCAGACGCACAATCTCAATATACTTGATAGCCCGACTTGCTTCGTGATAAGATTCTTTCAGCCGTTGATACCCTTCCACACTTTTTCCTATACCAATCTGAAAGTCTGTATCTTTCTTTCTATAAAGGATGCTTCGCTGGATAACATCCTCTATTTCTTCCATCTCTTTCTGATATTCCAGTTCTGTCTGATCGGAATCTACCTGTTGAATCATAACAATCTGATCCATATTTCTGTAAATAAGGGCATCCGGCAAAAGATGCTTCAATTCACCCTCGATAACACCTACTTCATGAAGCTGTTCTTTTGTATATTTTCTTTGTACATTTTTTGTGATGGTATGAAAATCAACAACCCTGTAAGTATCGCTTTCTTTCATTCCGAGCTGTGCTGCCGCTTCAGTCATTTCTTTCGAACTCAGTAATCCATTCAGAATATTATGGATAATATCTCTCTGATACTTCTTTTTCACTTCATCCTGTGCAAATTCACTCAAAAATCCATACTGCAAGTTAATAATCGCATTTTCGATTGCCATATAATCAAGTTCTGTCAGTTCTCTATTTTCTTCTGTTATTGTTATATATATTTCCACCTCACTCAATATGGCATATTTCACTACATATTGAACACAACTTCCTTTCATCTGCTTCATATATTGAAATTTCGTAATAATATTGGGTTTATATGGCTGAATTTCATCTGACAATATTAACTTGGAGTTGTCCGAGTTTGTTGAAACCAAACAATTAAGATTACCATAATACAATACAACAGGATTCTCAATCATGATACTTAAAAATTTGATAATATCACTTGCTGTATTACTTGATCCATTATTTTTTAAAATAAACGTATTAAAATTATCATGTGTAATCTTAAAATACTTTAAGCGTGCAGTGTCTTTATCGAATACCTGTATCATAACATGACGGATAATTCCCCAGTAATATAAATCTCCTGGAATTTCTACCAGAGGAATTTCATATTTTTTACAGTGTTTTTCTAATAAACTCAATCTGCGTCCTGTAGGATCATATTCTTTTCTTTTCTTTACAATGAATCCGCTTATGTCACTTTTAACTAAATCTTCAAAATGCTGCTCTACTTCCCGATCACTGCATGATAAATATACCTGAAAGCTGGTTATAAGCATCTCTCCACCTGTCAGGTATTGTTCCATATCTTCAATTTCTATGATTCGAATGCCTTTTACTTCCCGATCCAGACCTTTTTCACCACAAAGCAGCTTCATTTTAGGAAATTGTTCTGATTCAAGTAATTTTCTTACAGTATATGCCATCGTTACTCCTTATCCATCGTAAATCAATACAACATAATATCTGTTATGTTGTAAAGTGCCTCTACTAATCCGTTCTAACTTATTTCTACAAGTCATTTATTTCTTCCAAAAGTGAAATTTAAGCAATGAAAATTGCAAAGACTATAGCTGGTTTACTGGAAACGGTACTTAATTATGGCACCGATAACCCAAAACTAGAGAGGAACTATGTAATGTGAACAACATAACAGAGATTATGTTGCTGTTTAACATTATATCGTACTAAAGTCGATCTGTCCATAAACAACATAACAGATATTATGTTGTACATTCCAATATTTCCTGTTCGACAATCTTATCCAGCTTCTTTTGGAACACTGTTTCTGTAGTTGCTGTATATATTCTCGTTACATTGATGCTGCTATGTCCAAGTAAATCTGCAAGACCTGTAATATCTTTTGTTACTTTATAATAAATCCTTGCAAATAGATGTCGAAAATTATGCGGGAATATTTTTGATTCCGCTACTCCTGCCTTTTCTTTTAATCGTTTCATTTCTCTCCAAATATTACTTCTGTCTTTTAACTTCCCATTTTTAGTAACAAATATCCATCCTTCTGCTATTTGATTATTATGACAATAGGAAAGAAGTTTCTTTTGTAATATCTTCGGCAGAAAAATCCTTCTATATTTTCCTTTATTATAAATCTCTATCTTTCCTGCTTTTACACGCTCCACTGTAAAATATTTTATTTCACTGATCCGGATTCCTGTACAAGCTATTGTTTCGATACACAGGGCAAGCTGTTCTTTTCCTTCCGCTATAGCTGTTACAATCAATTTCCTGCATTCTTTTTCTGTCAATTCTTTCTGATCCTGCAAAAAAGGCTGCTTCTGCACTTTTATTCTTTTCACTTTCAGATTCCCCACATCCAAAAATTCCAGGAACTGATTCAATGCGGCAAGCATCGAATTAACACTATTAACAGCATAATTTTGGACAAGCCAATCTTTATATTGCAGCAATACTTTTTTATTGATCCGCTTAGCATCTGCCAAAAAAGAAAATAATTTTTTTATATCTGCCATATATTTCTTTACAGTAGCTCTTGCGTTTTCTCTTTGATATAAATAATCAGCAAATTCTTTTATCGCACTTTCTGATACCTCTATTGAAAAATCCATCTGTCCCATAATCATAGTCCTCCTGAGAATTCATTTTCTTTCATTATAGCTGTTCGCTTTTTCGTATTCCCATACACTACTTTTTCTACTTGTTATGCATCCACGATTTTTCAATATTTATCTCTGATTATATATCGTATTGTTGATTTTAGTCAACAGTAGACGCTTATTTTCATCATCTGTTGTGGATATAATTTAACAATACGAGAGGAGAAATTTTATACTAATGTCGGATAACGAATTATGTTTACAGGAAATTGGAAAAAGAATTATGGATCGTCGAAAAAAGCTGGGACTCACTCAAGAAGCACTTGCAGAAAAAGGGGAAGTCACTACCCAGTTTGTTTCTTATGCGGAATCAGGAAAACGGGCAATGAGACCTGAAAATCTGTTAAAAATCTCCTCTGCTTTAGAAGTAAGTGCCGACTATTTGCTCACTGGTGAAATTATAGATAAGGATCTGTTGATTCTTTCAGATAAGCTCCGCCGACTCACGCCTTCACAGGTACGCACAGTTGAAGCTATTATAGACGAATGTAACAATCTATTTAATCAAAAATAACTCTTCTCTCTCGTCAAAAAATTACCCGGTGTGAAAAAACTCTCGTTTTTTCACACGCCCTTTCCATCTTGTTGTTTTTAATTATAGGTAAATCTATTATGCAACATTCTGATGATCACCTAATCCTCCAAACCGCTTCCCAGATTTGAGAAGCACTTTTGCAACTCTTAATTCCGTTTTTTATACAATCAATGTTTTCCTTTACTTCGGTCTATTAGTTGTTGAATATAGCAGACTGTCACATCAATATAATCCTCATATCCTGGGAACTCCTGCTTCAATTCTTTCACTGGAATTTCCAATACAAAGCATTCGTGATATATAAATGCAGCCAGTTGACATGTTTCTATCATTGCACGTTTTAACATTTTCCTTGATGCAACCATGTATCTATTTATTCTGTCTGTCATAGCCACATGATCTCCATCCGGCACAATATCTTTCTGTACAACATCTTCTCTAAGTGCCTCCTTTACCCGGTCGAGCATTTGTTCCTGTGCTTCATCCGGAAGCTTTGCAAATTCCCAGATACACAATAACTCTTCTTCTGAAATATCTCTATGTAAAGCCGGTAACTGAATATATTCTTTGTTTTTCATCATTTTTCTATCCTTTCATTTCCTATCGTACCAAATTAGATGCCAATCGATCACATGCAAGTTCCAATACAATTTCTAGTGTATTTCCAGCAATCATCACCAATATATTTAGGCTTTCCAAAACTGCCAAAAATATACTTTGCTGTACATCCTTATAGCCGATGCTGACGATCAGGAACAGTATCACAAACAACGCTGTTATAAAACCGCCAACTACACCGTATATTTTATTTACCAACCAGCAAAGGCCATGCATACCCCCAACAATGATCCATCCGATCAAAGACAGCACTTTTACTATAATTTTTTTTATCATAAATTGGTTTATAATAAGTTTTTTTATCACTATCCCTGCACTCCCCTCTAGCATACGCTATCCGCAAAGCCATTATTGACCTCAGCCATATAATAACTATCAATCGTTGTAGGTGCATTAAAAAGCACTGCCAGCATATACTTTTTGATATTTTTCACTTTCGTGGTATTTTGCTTGAAGCAATGCAGCACATACTCCATATGCGAATAATTCAGCTTCAACAATTTACTTTTTACCAGTTCTGCCGAATACCAGTTACTGGCAACCAGTATTTTTTCACTGTCACATAATACGGTTTCCAGTATCAGATCCATAATGCCATCTATCAGCTGCTTGTCTTCTGGATGAACCAGAACCAGATCCCTGTATGCAACATTGTTTTTGATCAAGGTAGAATAAGCCTGTATCTGTACATCTTCATCACACTCATATCCCATCGTATCGTGTTCACCTGTACCTGATACGATATGATTTGATTCTGTATGATTTATCTCAGTGTTATTAATATTAGTATTATTAGGGTCCTGAAAATAAACTTCTTGATGTTTAGATTCTAAACTTCTTGAAGTTTGATTTTTAAACTTCTTGATGTTTAAATTTGAAACTTCTGAAACAGCTATTTTCTTCTCAGAAGTTTGATTTTGGGACTTCTCGGCATCATCTTCCTCAATCTGCTCATGAATCTCCTGCCGGATAAATTTTTTCACGTAGATTGTACTTGCCTTTCCCTGACCATGTTTTACCCTTTCGATCAATCCGTATTCTTCCAATAATTTCATAAAACTCAGTGCCTTATTCCTGCCACATCCCAGATTTTCCGTTATGTATTCCGTTGAAATCTTAATAAAAGCCCGTTTTTGTTCATCAAACCATTGATTTTCAATAGATAATGACATCCGATCCAGCATCATCCCGTAAAGCATCTTGGCTTCACAAGGCAAGCCTTTATATTTATCATCTGTAAATAATATTTTCGGGACTGTGAAAAAAGAGAACTGGTCGGCTTCTTTACCGTAAAAATAATCCAATACAGCATTTGTACCCATATGAATTTTCTCCTTTCTCCGTTTCCGGTTTGTAATATATACTGCTCTTGAGGTTCCTTTTTCGACACTTCATCATCTCTTTTAGTTCAAAAGACACCTTTTCTCCTCACGCTACCAGATTCATCAGATAGATCACATCCGGCAATCTGTATCCGCGGTGCTTGCGAACTATCAGACCATGCTCTTCTAATTCTGATAAATCCGCCATTGCTTTTTTCTTTGAAACACCCATCATCTTCTGAATCTCCGTCAACGGAAAGATCACGTATACCCGTTCTTCTTCATCAACCCATTTATTTTTACCAGACGAACTCATGCGGTCTAACAACAGCCCATACAGTAATTTTGATTCTAGCGAAATATCACAGTATTCTTTCTGTGTCATCAACAGTTTCGGCAACCGGATAAAATTGTACTGTTCTGCTTCTACGCCATAAAAATAATCAAATAACATACATTAATGCTCCTTCCTGTTCTTCCATTCTTCCAATAATTCAAAAACAATTTTTTCAACATCTGCTGCCGTATACGATTCTGGAAAATACTTTTCTAACTTCTTACCAGAAAAGGTTACATTCTTTGCTGTACTCTTTGGTTTTATGCACTCATTTAAAATGCTGACCATTTTCTGCTGTGTCATAACAGTTCCGCTATCTATGGCTTTCCTCAGCGTTTTGACCTGATTTGGTATGATTGTCCCATTTGCATCAATGTAATCATAAAGCCAGTTTTGAATCTCTTTGTCGATATAGGAAATATCTACGGCAACCGTAAAATTCAAACGCTTGCTATCCACCAGATCAAGCAATTTGGGCTGTAATTCTGTTAAACGAATATAGCGTTGAATCTGTTTTGAACTTTCACCAACTTCTTTTGCCAATATATCTCTCGATACCCTACCTGCTAAATTCTGGTCAAATTGACCAGAATTATTTTTTGCCGGTCGTCCCGCCTGTCTTTTCATGGCATCCAGTTTCATCTTGTATGCAAAGGCTTTTTCACTCGGAAGTAATTCTTCTCGTTGGATATTAGAATCGACCATTTTAACAACAGCTTCTTCATCTGACATATCCCGTATGATCGCCGGTATTACATTCATTTGCAGTAGTCCTGCTGCATGCATTCTGCGATGACCAGATATCATTTCATACTTATTATTATCTATCGGACGCACCAGAACAGGTGTAAGGATCCCATTTTCACGAATACTGTTTACAAGATCCTGCATCTTTTCATCATCCAAAACCTTAAACGGATGATTACGAAAACTCTGAATCTGATTCAACTCTATTTCTGTTGCCACCTCTTCATTGGCTACCCCCAGAAGTTCCTCTACACTTGTCATTTTGATTTTCTGGCCGCTTCTAGTTTTCATGACTCAACACCTCCAACGTTAATCTATGATAGGCATCTGCTGCATTTCCATTTGGATCATGTTTATAGATACTGATTCCTTCTGCACCGCACTCTGCCGCCCGTACAGACTGTGGAATATATGTCTTAAAAATTCCAATAGTTGAATCATATGCCTCATACAATTTTGCAGATATATCTTTCGCAAAATTTGTACGGAAATCTGCCATTGTAATTAGAATCCCCTCTATTTGCAGCTTTCTGTTTAACCGTCGCTTTACCATTGATATTGTCTTTAATAACTGAACCAGTCCTTTTACCGGTAAATATGCCGCCGGTACCGGAATAATCACTGCATCAGCTGCTACCAGTGCATTAATCGTCAGCATTCCAAGGCTCGGTGCACAATCAATTAAAATATAATCATACTGATCACGAATTGTTTCTATATAACTCCGCAGAATTGTTTCCCGACTGATCACATTGATCAAGGATATTTCCAAGCCAGACAATTCCACATTTGCAGGAATAAAACTAACCCCTTCCTCATGTTGCAGGAAACCATATTCTGGCTCATTTTCCTCATCATTGATAACATTCATCATAATATTTGCTAAAGTAATATTCAGTTCATCCGGCTCCTCATACCCAAGACTTGCCGTTAATGATCCTTGTGCATCATTGTCAATCAATGCAACCTTTTTGCCTTCTCTGGCCAATCCGATTCCAAGATTAACGGTTACATTTGTTTTCGCACATCCGCCTTTTTGGTTTGTAATCGCAATAACCTTACACATTTTCTTTGTCCTCTCTGTATCTCATTTTTCATAATTTATTGACCACATATTTAAGAACTCTTCTTTTAAAATCATGATATCTCAATAACATATAGCTTTGAACATCGCTAAAAGAAGCATTTCTTTTAAATATCTTCTTTTTATGTAGTTCACTTTTGTGGTCGTTTTATACATCAAATTATATCGTTCACTTTTGTGGTTGTCAATAAAGTAGCTAAAAATAATACCACTTTTGTACTCTTTATGGTAATATATCTATAACCAAAATACGGAGGTACATTTCATGTCTAGCGAAATTAGCATTGGGGAAAAAATTAAGACTTATAGAAAATTAAAAAATATGACACAAGAAGATTTATCTAAGAAATCCGATTTGTATGTATCTACTATAAAAAAATATGAAACCGGAGAACGAAAACCAAAAACTGATCAGTTACAAAAAATTGCAGATGCTCTTGGTGTCAGCGTGACAGTATTCTTAGATTTTAATATTAATACCATAAGCGATGTACTATCACTTATTATAAAACTTGACGAACAGGCTCCATTAAAAATCCAGTCCGCAACAGACAGTAATGGTAATTACATACCAGAGGGCATACAAATCTCTTTCGATGATCAGAATATTAACAAAGCCATTTGTTCATACTTAGAATATAAAAAACAACTTTCACTGATGCCTCATACACCAACAGATACTTCCACAGCTGAAACTCAAATCAGTCCTATGGATAAGGAAAAAAATAAATTACTTTTAAATAATGATTGCATTAAAAAAATCCGCTAAATCAGCGGATTTCAGACTGTAGACAAACTTGGTGTTGGGTGTTATATCCAGCACCATTTTTCTTTTAAAACTTCTTTTCTTTTTATTTTCTTCAAAATCAACAAAAATCCGGCTATATTCCAGCCACGTTTTTCCAGTATCTTTGCCAGCTTCTTCAAATTCATGCATGCGAAGGTAAGCCCGGCTTTCATTTCCATCCGCGCCTTTCCTACATACTGCGTATAACGAAATCCATGCTGTTCTTTCGCTGTACCGAAGATCCGCTCTATGGTTTCTTTTCTTAACTGGTAGATCTGTCTGTTTCCGATCGTGTGCCGAATGTCTTCTGCTACTTCCATGTATTCTTCCCATACATGACGTGTGATCAGTTTTACATGATCTTTGCTTTCTGTACATTTTGAAAGATATTGGCATTCAGCACAATGCTCACCGCAGCTTTTATACTCTTTATATCCATTTCTGTTTGTTGTACTGTATGTCAGTATATGTGCTCCCGGACATATATAACAATCATAGTATTCATCATATGCGAATTCGTGTTTTCCGAAAAATCCTTCTTTGGTCTTGGGACGGGTATACGGAAAAAGTGGTTGAATTCCATCTTCCGACAGCTGATGGGCGATTGCCGGAGTTTTATATCCTGCATCTGCAACTACCATCCGTGGATTCAGTTTAGATATCTTATCGTATAATGCTTTAAAAGTACGACTGTCATGCTCATTACCAGGATGTACTGTATATCCGAGGATCCAGCCATGTTTATCACAGGCAGTTTCTACTGCATATGCAAAAACATGTTTATGTTCACCCTTTCGAAACCATCCACTTTCCGGATCGCTGATGCTGCATTTTTGTGTTTTCACATCTTCAGGAAGTTCTTCAGATATAGAATCTTTATCATTTCCGCTTCCACCGGATGCTGGCGGCTGGTTATCATCTTTTTTCTTTAACGGCTTTTTTCCATGTGCCAGACGATCTTTTTCAATCTCTTTATTTAATTCCTCTTCATACCAGAGAGCCCGTTCGTGCGCAACCCGCTTACGCATTTTTTTACTGTTTGCACAGGCTTTTACATGTGTTGCATCCACAAAGATCTGTTCTGTATTTACAAGCTTATATTTCATACAGTCTTCCAGAATCTTTGAAAAGATCTGCTCAAAAAGGTCTGTATCTTTGAAACGGCGGGTATAATTCTTTCCAAATGTGGAGAAATGAGGTACTGGATCTAACATGTCTAGTCCGAGAAACCAGCGGTATGCAACATTTACTTCGATTTCTTTTATGGTCTGGCGCATGCTTTTTATTCCATAGAGATATTGGATAAATGGTATCTTTATCAGCATGACCGGATCCATACTGGGGCGACCGTTATCCGGACAATATTTTTCTTCAACCAGATCATAAATAAAGTTCCAATTGATTGCTTTATCAATCAATCGCAGCATATGGTTTTGAGGTACCATGTCATCCATGGAGAACATCATCATTTGTTCTCTTTTTTTTATCTGCATTTTTTCTCATCATAAAAAACACCGCCCTTCTGATTTTTATTATATCAGAAAA
>NZ_JRFU01000012.1 GCF_003122485.1 Eubacterium ramulus | reverse complement strand
ATTGCATGACGCGCACCTCGCAACAAGAATGCCGGAGCATTCTTGAATTCCATGATGACGAGAGCCAGATCCAGTTTATCCTCCTGAACCAGATCACAGGCGCGTACAGAACCATACTCCTCCAGTGAGACGAGGGCATCCGGATATTTGGAACGATAGGCATCAATGAGTCCAGGAAAGAAAAAACTGCTGAGCACCGGTGGAATGCCGACATGGATTGGATTTTGCTGAATCCGGCTGCCGTTCAATTCAAACTGCATGTCTTTGCAATACTGCAGAATGTAGTCTGCTTTCTTATAAAAAAGTGCGCCATCTTCTGTCAGAGTGAGTCGGTTGTTAAATCTGGTAAACAGCGTGATGCCAAATTCGGCTTCCAGTTCCCGAATTGCCAGGGAAATGGCCGGTTGCGTCACAAAAAGCTGATTTGCGGCAGCAGTTTTTGTTTCTGATATTTGCGATTGACAGCTTTATATTAGAAAAAATTCCACTGGGGCTTACCGCTACCATCGTAGCGATCGGATTAAATGTGACCGGGGTTCTGGATTAATGCAAATGCAGCAAAAATGGAGAGATTGTTGGAGGACGGAATCAATGCAATCGGTCTTGGACCGCAGGGTATGGGCGGAAAATATTCTGTCATGGGTGTAAATATTGAAAATACGGCACGTCATCCGTCTACCATTGGTGTTGCTGTAAACGTGGGATGCTGGTCACACCGTCGTGGTCACATTGTGATCGACAAAGAGCTGAACGTAGTCTGTGATACACATTCTACCTGGAAATTTGAGTAAAAAATAAGGAGGATAAAAAGATGATTGAAATCAGAGGCGATAAAAAAGGCATTGATTGGTATTTTGTATACTTTGCATAGAATACAAGTGAATTTGCCAAGGAAAGGCACAAAAATGATAGGCAAACAGGAACATTTTTCTTGAATTTTTGTTCAAAATGAAGTAGAATGATTCTGGTATGTTAATAAAATAACAATCTCAAGGAGGTATGAGGCAATATGGCAGAATGTTTAGCGTTAGAGCGAATCAACCGTCTGTTAGATGAGGGTAGTTTCGTAGAGGTTGGCGCATTAGTTTCCGCTCGCATGACAGATTTTACCGTAAATGACCAGTCCGCACCATCCGATGGTGTCATCACAGGTTACGGACAGATCGAGGGCAATCCGGTGTATGTATACAGTCAGAACCGTGATGTGCTGAACGGAACAATGGGCGAGATGCACGCAAAGAAGATCGCAAAATTATATGATATGGCTGACAAGGCAGCAGCTCCGGTGATCGGACTGTTAGACTGCGGCGGCTTCCGTCTGCAGGAGTCTGTAGATGCACTGGACAGCTTTGGCACAGTGCTTGCAAAACAGGCTGAGTATGCGGACAGTGTACTTCAAATCAGCGCGGTAATGGGTAACTGTGCAGGTGGCATGACACTGATCCCGGCCATGAGTGATTTTGCATTTATGACAAAAGAAGCACAGATGTATGTGAATGCACCGCATACAATTCAGGATAATAAAAAGCTTTCCCGCGAGTTTGATTCTGCAAAATATCAGGCAGCAGTTTCCGGACAGGCAGAAGTACTGGAGAGTGAAGATGAGGTTCTGGCAAAAATCCGTGAGCTGGTAGTCATGCTCATTGATGAGGAGTACGGACGCTGCGGAGAGGATGATCTGAACCGTTACATTTCCGATAAGACATGTGCAATAAAAGATGCACGTGCATTGTTAGCTGAGTGTGCAGACGATAAATTCCTGGAGATCCGCCCGGATTACGCACCGGAGATGGTGACAGGATTCCTTACATTAAATGGAATTTTAGTTGGTGCAGTGGCAAATGCCGATGCACTTTATGATGAAAAAGGTGAGAAAACTGCAGATCTGGCTGACGGTCTTACGGTAGACGGATGTGAGAAAGCAGCAGCTTTCGTCGCATTCTGTAACGATTGCGAGATTCCGCTTCTGACTGTGACAGCAGCAGATGGATTTGCGGCAGTAGAGCAGACAGAAAAAGGTCTTCCACAGGCAATCGCAAAACTGGTAAAATCTTATCACGACGGCGGTTTCAACAGTAAAGTAAACCTGATCATGGGCGATACTTACGGCAGTGCTTATGTGGCTATGGGCGCAAGAAGCATCAGTGATGCCGATATGGTATTTGCATGGGATGACGCTAAAGTAGGTATGATGGAAGCTGAAAAAGTAGCAAATATCTTATTTGCAGCTGAAGGAGAGAAAGCAACTGAAAAACAGGCAGCTGCTTATGAAGGAAAACAGAATGCCGTAACTTCCGCAGCAGCAAGAGGCAGTGTGGATGCAGTCATCGCTCCGGCACAGACAAGAAAACATCTGATCATGGCATTTTCCATGTTGTAAAAGAAAGGAAGATAGTGAAGATGAGAAAGAATATCAAAGGGATTGCGGCAGGCAGTCTCGGACTTCTGGCTTTACAGCTTCCGGGGATGACCGTATTTGCGCAGGCAGCAGACAGAAAAGCCCGACTGGCAAATGCATTACAGAATACAGTCCTTGGTATGGGAACGGTATTCGTTATGCTGATCGCAATTGCGCTGATCATTTACTGTTTCAAGATCATTCCTGTGATCCAGAAAAAATTTGCAAAAAAAGCAGAACCGGAAGCAGAGGCACCAAAGGCAGCACCTGTTGCAGCAGCTCCGGTACAGGAAACAGACGATCTGGAGCTGGTTGCTGTTATCGCAGCCGCGATCGCAGCAAGTGAGAATGTACCGGTAGACAGTTTCAGAGTCCGTACGATCAAGAGACGCTAATCACACCATTTTGTTTAAGGAGAATAGAAAAATGAAAAGTTATACAATTACCGTAAACGGAAACGTATATGATGTAACCGTAGAAGAAAATACAAATGGCGCTCCGGCAGCAGCACCGGCTCCAAGAGCAGCAGCACCGGCACCGGCTCCGGCAGCAAAACCGGCAGCAGCCGCAGGCGCAGCAGGAAGCATTTCCATCACAGCAGGCGCAGCAGGTAAAGTTGTTGACGTTGTAGCAGCACCGGGTGCAGCTGTAAAGAAAGGTGATCCTGTCGTTGTACTTGAGATCATGAAAATGGAAACACCGGTTGTTGCACCACAGGACGGCACAGTTGCCAGCGTGGATGTAACAAAAGGTGAGACAGTAGAATCAGGAGCAGTACTTGCTACCATGAACGCATAAGACAGGAGGTAGACATGTCAGGTAATATAGCAGAGACATTAGGCAATCTCGTGCATCAGACCGCGTTCTTCAATCTGACCTGGGGAAACTATCTGATGATCGCCGTTGCCTGTGTGTTCTTATATTTAGCAATTAAAAAGGGATATGAACCGTTACTGCTGGTGCCGATCGCGTTTGGTATGCTTCTGGTAAATATTTATCCGGATATCATGATTTCTCCGGAAAATGCAAGCAACGGTGTCGGAGGTCTGTTGCACTACTTCTTCAAACTGGATGAGTGGTCCATCCTTCCGTCCCTGATTTTCCTTGGTGTCGGCGCACTGACGGATTTCCGTCCGCTGATCGCAAACCCGATCAGTTTTCTCTTGGGAGCAGCCGCACAGTTCGGTATTTTTGCCGCGTATCTGCTGGCTATCGTATTCGGTTTTTCCGATGCAGCAGCTGCAGCAGTATCCATCATCGGTGGTGCAGATGGACCGACTTCCATCTTCCTGGCCGGAAAATTACATCAAAATGACTTGATGGGACCGATCGCCGTGGCGGCGTATTCCTATATGTCATTAGTTCCGATCATCCAGCCGCCGATCATGAAACTTTTAACAACCAAAAAAGAGCGTTCCATCCGTATGGGACAGCTTCGTGAAGTTTCCAAACTGGAAGCAATCCTTTTCCCAATCATTGTTACCATCATTGTGTGTCTGGTACTTCCGACCACAGCTCCATTGGTAGGTATGCTGATGCTTGGTAACCTGTTCCGTGAGAGTGGTGTAGTAAAACAGCTGTCAGAGACAGCATCCAACGCCCTGATGTACATCGTAGTTATTCTGCTTGGTACATCTGTTGGTGCATCCACAAGTGCAGAAGCATTCCTGAAAGTGACAACACTTCAGATCGTAGTACTTGGTCTGGTAGCATTTGCATTCGGTACCGCAGCCGGAGTTATCTTTGGTAAGATCCTGTGCGTTGTAACAAAAGGTAAGATCAACCCGCTGATCGGTTCCGCAGGTGTATCCGCCGTTCCGATGGCAGCCCGTGTATCCCAGAAAGTCGGTGCAGAAGAAGATCCGACTAACTTCCTGCTGATGCACGCCATGGGACCAAACGTTGCCGGAGTTATCGGAACTGCTATCGCAGCCGGTGTATTTATGGCAATATTCGGTGTATAACTTTGTTTACAGTGTCGAAATCCTAAAAGCATGTCATGCTTGCATGTAAATGCTTTACAGGATTAGCGACACGCCCCTCCAATGATAAAAAAAGCAGGACAGAGTCATGCGATTTTCGAATGGAGGGAGGATTGTGGGAGCTGAAACAGCGGAACAATCCGTAAACAAAGGTAATGATTATAAAAAAGGAGATAATTTATCATGGAGAAAAAACCATTGAAAATAACAGAAACTGTCCTGCGTGATGCGCATCAGTCTCTGATGGCCACCAGACTGACCACAGAACAGATGCTTCCGATCATCGATAAGATGGATAAAGTCGGCTATCATGCAGTAGAATGCTGGGGCGGTGCAACTTTCGATGCATCCCTTCGTTTCCTGAAAGAAGATCCGTGGGAGCGTCTCAGAAAATTCCGTGATGGTTTCAAAAATACAAAACTGCAGATGCTGTTCCGTGGACAGAATATTTTAGGTTATCGTCATTATGCAGACGATGTAGTAGAATATTTTGTACAGAAATCTATTGCAAACGGAATCGATATCATTCGTATTTTTGACTGTTTAAATGATCTGAGAAACTTAAAGACAGCCGTAGATGCCTGCAAAAAGGAAAAAGGTCATTCCCAGATTGCGCTTTCCTATACCTTAGGTGAGGCATATACGCTGGATTATTGGGTAGATACTGCAAAACGTATCGAGGATATGGGTGCAGATTCCATCTGTATCAAAGATATGGCAGGTCTGCTGATTCCGTATGAGGCAGAGCGTCTGGTAAAAGCATTAAAAGAAAATGTAAGCCTTCCGATCGAACTTCATACACACTATACAAGTGGTGTGGCTTCCATGAGCTGCTTAAAAGCCGTAGAAGCTGGATGCGATATCATTGATACTGCAATTTCACCACTGGCACTGGGCACATCCCAGCCGGCTACAGAGGTTATGGTAGAGACTTTCAAAGGCACACCGTATGATACCGGTCTGAATCAGGATATTCTGGCAGAGATCAATGAATACTTTGCTAAGATCCGTGAGGAGGCAATGGCAAGCGGACTGTTAAATCCGAAGGTACTTGGTGTAAATATCAATACGCTTCGTTATCAGGTTCCGGGCGGAATGCTTTCCAACATGATTTCTCAGCTGAAAGAGCAGAACGCAGAGGATAAATACGAGGAAGTATTAAAAGAGATTCCGCGTGTAAGAAAAGACCTTGGTGAGCCGCCTCTGGTAACACCGTCCAGCCAGATCGTAGGTACACAGGCTGTATTAAACGTTCTGATGGGAGAGCGTTACAAAGTCGCTACCAAAGAGACCAAGAGCATTTTACTTGGTGAGTACGGTCAGACGGTTAAACCGTTCAATCCGGAAGTCGTAGAAAAAGTACTTGGTCCGGATAAAGATAAAGCCATCACATGCCGCCCGGCAGATCTGATTGAGCCGGAGCTTGCTAAGATTGAGAAAGAAATGTCACGCTGGAAACAGCAGGATGAGGATGTATTGTCTTATGCACTGTTCCCACAGCAGGCACTGGATTTCTTCAAATATCGTGAGGCACAGCAGACAAAGGTAGATCCGGAAGCTGCTGATCATGAAAATGGGGCTTATCCGGTTTAAAAAGTTTTTGTGGTGAAACTGTAAATTATAAAAAAAGTTTCTTTTGTGATACAATTGTAGACTATGGAAAGGGGCTCAGCTTATTTTGTCTTATCGGCTAACAATCGCTCGCTAAGAAAAAATAAGCCGAGCCCCTTTATTTCATTCGTCGAGCAAATAAGTCAGAAGGTTTTTCTTCAAAATGAACTTTTGTAATTGTTGATTAAACAAATAAAAGTATGTTATCTTAAAGTCGCGCAATTACAGTTCTTGTGATTGCACAAATATTCTTTATATGAACCAAGTGGTTTCTGAATTTCGGAAGCTCAGATTTTTCGAGCATTTTTCGAATGAAGAATAATAAAAGAACGGTAGGATAAAGAGGAGAATGTGAAAAAACTCTCATTTTTATACAGAAGCATGAAAAGTTGAAAGAATCAAGAAAATATTTTGATGTGTTTTACAAGTGTATTTGTTGAAATATATGGATGTCAATGATATAATGATGGATACGTCAATTAGACGAAAAAAATTGTAGAAAATAATGATTAGAAAGAGGATTTAATATGGAACATAACAAAAAGGAGCGCAGTAGTTTCTCTGGCGGAATCGGTTTTGTGCTTGCAGCAGCAGGAAGCGCAGTGGGACTTGGTAATCTGTGGCGTTTTCCTTACCTTGCCGCGCAGTATGGCGGAGGAATTTTTATTCTGGTATATATCATTCTGGCACTGACCTTCGGTTTCACATTGATGACTACCGAGATTGCAATCGGACGCAAGACAAAGCAGAGTCCGGGTACTGCATATAAAGCCATCAATAAAAAATTTGGATTTTTAGGCGTGCTGGCACCGATCGTTCCGGTGATCATTCTGCCGTATTATTGTGTGATCGGCGGTTGGGTTGTTAAATATATGGTGACATTTGTGTCCGGTCATGGACTGGATGCAGCAGCAGATAGTTTTTTTGGAAATTTTGTCGGAAATTCGATCTCACCGATGATTTATTTCGCTGTTTATCTGGGACTGACTGCAGCAGTTATCCTGCTTGGCGTCAATAAAGGAATTGAAAAAATCAGTAAATTCCTGATGCCGTTATTGCTGATTATTTCTGTGATTATTTCCATTTATATTTTTACATTACCGGGAGCAAGTGCCGGTATTAAGTACTATCTCCTGCCTGATTTTACGAAGTTTTCACTGAAAACAGTGTGTGCAGCCATGGGACAGATGTTTTATTCTATGAGTCTGGCTATGGGAATCATGGTTACTTATGGCTCTTATACAAAAAACGAGACAAGCCTGACAAAATCTGTAAATCAGATTGAGATTTTTGATACAGTCGTTGCTCTGCTGGCAGGATTTATGGTCGTTCCGGCAGTTTATGTATTCAGCGGTGAAGCAGGAACAAAAGCAAGCGGAGCAGGATTGATGTTTGTGACGCTTCCGAAAGTGTTTGAGCAAATGAGAGGTGGCACGATCATCGGAATTTTGTTCTTTGTGCTTGTATTCTTAGCTGCGTTGACCAGCTCCATTTCGATTATGGAAGCTATCGTATCTTCCTTTATGGATCGATTCGGTATCAGCCGTAAGAAAAGCGTTGCGGTCTGCATCATTATCAGTATTATAATGGGAATTCCATCCTCTCTGGGCAATGGTGCATGGGCACATATCAAGATTCTTGGGATGGACTTTTTGACTTTCTTTGATTATATCAGCAATAGTGTATTAATGCCGATCGTAGCACTGTGCACCTGTATTCTGATCGGATGGGCGGCAGGAGCAAAGACTGTTACAGATGAAGTAAAACGAAATGGTGAAAAAATGAATCGTGAAAAACTGTACAATGTGATGATAAAATACATTGCACCGGTAATGTTGGTGATCATCCTGATCACTTATTCAATGGCACAGTTCGGATTCTTTACGATGTAATCCACCGAAATAGGCGATAGATTCAAGTTGAATGCAGGCTGTAAAGTAACTGTGTCAGAGAGAAGTAGCGAGAGCAGAACGTGAGTGCCCGCTTCACTTTTGGAAAGAAGGTATCGAGATTATGCATGATGAAGTGACAGAAAAAGACATTGAACGAATGAAAGAGGAAATCGAATATCGGAAACTGGTAGTTCGTAAAGAAGCATTGGAAGCTGTAAAAGAGGCAAGAGCGCATGGCGATCTCAGTGAAAATTTTGAGTACCACGCAGCAAAAAAAGATAAAAATGCCAACGAAAGCCGTATCCGTTATCTGGAGCGCATGATCAAAACAGCGGTAGTTGTATCCGATGAGTCAAAATCCGATGAAGTTGGAATCAATAATAAAGTTACTTTATATTTTGAAGATGATGACGAAGAAGAAGTGTATACACTGGTGACAACCGTGCGCGGAAACTCCCTGAAAGGCTGGATTTCTACGGAATCCCCAATCGGAAAAGCCATTCTTGGTCATAAAGTCGGAGACCGTGTCTACGTGGAGATCAATGCAAATGCCGGTTACTATGTAGAAATCCGTGCCATTGAAAACACCGAAGATGACGGAAGTATTGGACTCAGAAAATTTTAACAAAAATAAGTCGAACGCACAAATTTCATGTGCGCTCGACTTATTTTTTTACGGACAGCGTTTCTATTTTGTGTTATTTGATACAAAACGTACTTCCAGTTTGTCTGGGCGGGAATAACTTTCTGTATATTCTACAAGGTTACCGTGATGGTCATAGCCAATCAGTTCCAGGTGATTGACGATCATTTCATCTTCCAGATGCAGATAGGAACGGATTTTATCCCCGGCTTCTACCATGGTCAGAGATTCCTGGAAAACAACGGGCAGGTGATCTCTGGTGGACATGTAGTCATACAGAGAAATCTGTTCAAAGTTATAATTATCGATATCCGGGAAAAATTTCAGTGGAACGTAAGTGTACTCAATAGCCAGTGGCTCTTTGTTACCCTGGCGGATACGGTGGATTCCATAAATTGGTTCTTCAAATGCAAGACCAAGTTTATCAGCATAATAATAACGCCCCTGGATGGTGCCGGTGCACAGTAATTTGTTGGATATCTCGATTCCAAAATTGCGGACAAGGGAAGTGAAACTGGCATTTTCGGATTCATTTAATACACCGAAAGCGACTTTGTTATATTCCGGTTTCCTGACAAAGGTACCTTTTCCCTGTCGACGCACGAGATAATGCTCATTTACAAGTTCATCGATGGCTGTGCGGATGGTAGGTCGGCTTACACCATACATTTCTGCAAGGACTCGTTCGCTAGGGATCATTTCTCCGGGAAGATATTCATGGCTTTCAATCCTGCTTACAATAATATCGCGCACCTGTGCTGCTACATGATTTAATTGTTCCATGATTCCTCCATTTCCGCATTTCTGATAAATGCAAAATCATCTATTTTCATAATGTCTTCAAAAAAATGAATCAGTCTGCCGGTTTCGTCGTATACCAGACCTTTGTATTTCATCATGGGACTACCCGGTGCAGTTTGGAGCAGACTGGATTCTTCCTCATTTGTGTAAATGAGTGTCACACGCTGATTGGATTTCAAAATCGGTATCTGAAGATCTGTCTGCAATACATTCAAAATTGGGCGTGAACCCAGAATTTCAGCAGTCAGACCAGGATAGATATCGATTGGAGTATAAGAATAATCCAGGCACAGCGGGGTGTCGTTTTCATAATAAATGAAAAGGATTTTATAAACTGGTGTTTGTTCCGGGATCAGCATTTTGCCGGAAAGACGTTTATCTACCAAAATCTCTTCAAAAGAATAGGGCTGCCAGCGAATATTCGGACGTTTTTCTCCGGGATCAAAATTACCGGTACAGGTGTGAGTAGATATTTTGATTCTCTCAGGAGCAACAAAATATCCAAGTCTTTCCTGGGAAAAAAGGTAATGCTCACGCACAAGTTGTGCCAGAGCATTCCGGATAGTAGGCCGCTGCACATGAAAATGCTCCGCAAGAAATCGCTCAGAAGGAAGCCGGTCTCCGGGGCGATAGCCCTCATTTTTCAACATATATATGATCTCTTTTGCAAGAATGACATCCATTGTAAGTAAATTCTTTCTCATAAATTCTAAAAATACGCTCCTTTTACTTCCAATTTTAAAAATAACTATATGAAAAGATTATTATAGAACATCTTTTACATTCATGCTACCGAATAGTTGCTTATTTCTATCATATAACAGATGCAATCTGTTCGTCAAATATGATTGGTATAAAAAAATGCACTAGTGGTCTAAATCAGCCGGTTATGCAAATATGCCAAAAAATGAATGATAATGAATAAAACACAAGATATAATCGCGAAAAACATATAGTTATTAAATGCGTAGAATAACATTTTTAAAAAAGATGTTGACTATTTAAGAAACTGTGGTATAGTAATTTACATAAGTGGTTGCAAAAAAGGAAAAGGAATTAAAGGAGGATATCAAAATAACATGTTGAAATTTGATGAGCAGAAACAGATTGACAGTGTAAAAGGTGCACTTGCATTGCGCGGGAAAATTGAAGAAATTGTAGACCAGATCTGTAAAGATGGATTTAAAAATATCTGCTGGCTTGGCATAGGAGGCACTTATGCTTCCTGCTTACAGGCAGAAGTTCATATGAAAGAAAAATCAGGACTTGACTTTTTCGTGGAAAATGCAGCAGAATATCTGACAACTGGAAATAAAAAAGTTGGAGCAGATACGATTGTTGTGGTTTCATCCGTAACCGGAAGTACCATCGAGATGGTGGAAGGTGTCAAAAAAGCTTCTGCAGCGGGAGCAAAGGTGCTTGGATTTATTGATGTGGATACTACAGAACTGGCGCAGATCGTAGATTATGAAATTGCATATCCGGGCAATGAACAGCTGAAGTTTTTTATGGTTGCAGACCGTTTTATGTACAATGCAGGTGAATTCCCGGAATATGATCGTTATTACAAAGAACTGGATGAAAATCTGGCTGTAGATCTGGTAGAAGTTGAGAAAGCAGCGGATGCATTTGGAGAGGCATTTGCAAAGAAACATTGCAATGACAGTATCCATTATTTTGTAGGAGCAGGTAATCAGTATGGTTCAACATATTCTTATGCAATGTGCTACTGGGAAGAGCAGCATTGGATCCGTACAAAATCTATCCACAGTGCAGAATTTTTCCATGGAATGCTGGAAATTGTAGACCGCGATACACCGGTCACTGTATTTGTAGGTGAAGATGCACAGCGTTCTCTGAGTGAACGAGTAGTAAAATTCCTGCCGCGTGTTTGTGCAAATTACACAGTAATTGATTCCAAAGACTATGAGTTGAAAGGAATCAGCGAGGAATTCCGTGGAAATCTGTCTCATCTTGTGACCCATGCTGTAACACAGCGTATTGATGCACATTTGGAGCAGATCAATTGCCATCCAATGGAAATCAGAAGATATTATCGTCAGTTTGATTATTAATGAATTTGGAAGAAAAGATGATTCTGCGTACTGAAAGATAAACAATGATGAAGTGATGCGAGGAATGCTGAAAATGGAGAAAAAGATTAAAATTGCAGCTGTAGGAGACAATTGCGTGGATGCTTATGATCAGACAGGTGGGGCATTTCCGGGAGGAAATCCGGTGAATGTTGCCGTTTATGCGGTTCGGCTTGGCGGGGAAGCGTCTTATACCGGTGTCGTTGGAGACGATGCATATGGGAAATTAATGAAGGAGTCAATTGCAAAAAAAGGGGTGGATATTTCTCATTTGAAAGTGATGCCTGGCAGTACGGCTGTGACACACGTGGAAATTATAGACGGAGAGCGTATTCTCGGAGATTATGAGGAAGGCGTTATGGCAGATTTCAAGCTGAGTGAAGAAGATATTGAATTTCTTGGAAGCCATGATCTGGTCGTATCCGGAATCTGGGGGATGATAGAGAATGATCTTGAGAAAATCAAGGCTTGTGGCACCAGGATTGCTTTTGACTTTGCAACGAAATATGAAAGCCCGGTGATTGATATCGCGATTCCATTTGTGGATTATGCATTTTTTGCCTATGATGGAGAAGATGAAGAATGGATGCGAAACTTCATGGAAGAAATGCAGGAAAAGGGAGCAAAGACAGTCATCGTCACCAGAGGTACAAAAGGAAGCATTGCTTATGACGGCACAAGTTATACGGAGTTTGGGATTATCCCATGCGATGTCGTGGATACGATGGGAGCCGGTGACAGCTTCATTGCAGGCTTTTTATATGGTATCTTACAGGGAAAATCATTACAGGAAAGTATGGAACAGGGAGCAAAAAACAGCAGTGTGACACTGGGCTATAGCGGAGCCTGGTAAGATAGATGTGTAATGGGCTCTCACTTCTATAAGTGCGAAGTAATAAGAAAGAAAACATAAGACACATTCTACGGCATCGAATGTGTCTTATGTTTTTGTGTTTGATAAGAAATTATAAAATTTCCGGTTTCAAGTGGAAAGAGAACGTATAATGAGTATCGTCCAGACGATATTCTTTTGCCAGCTGAGGACCACAGCTTCCGGAACCGATACCACTCTGTCTGTAATCGATACAGAATACAGTGTATCCGGATTTTTCCAGTTCATAATTATGACCTTTCGTGGTCAGTTCTTCTTCTGTATACTCGGACAGATTAAAGGAAATCGGCTTCTCATTATATACAGTCAGTTTTCTGTTATCATCAGCAACGCTGACATATTCGCAATGATAGTGGCTTCCGTTTTCCTGCGGACGCATATAATCCTCATGCAGATCACAAACCCTTGCATCAAATTTACCAAGATAACTTGCACGGCGTTTGTCGATATAACTCTCATAAGGTCCATATCCGTAATACTCAGCCTGATCCATCTGGTTTGACAGGAACAGACGAACACCAAGTCTCGGCAGAAATGCCTCATTTGGCTGGAACGGATTCTCATTTTCGGTCACATCATTGAAATATTCACTGTACATGCCATGCATGATAGCGTCCCGTTCAATTTCCATATTGGATTTGATAATTCCATCCGGTGTGATGATCCATTCTGCATCAATTTCCAGGAAACGTTGACGGTAAATCGGAGCCATGGAAGAGGTTGTGTGTAGTTTCAGGGAACTATCGGACAGTGTTTCAACCGTTGTGTCATAAGCACGCTGTGTCATTTTGTCATAACCTGCTTCGTACCACAGTGTCTTAACCACGCGGTCATTGTCTGTCGGAGCACGCCAGATATTCATCTCCATCGGACGTTTTAAGAAGCTGTGATTTTTGTAGATCATGCTGTCAAACATTCCGGTGAGTTTATTGTATACATAGACGAAATTAGTACCGTTGATTGTGATAGCACGATCATTTTCTGTATAGCTGATAGCAGAAACAGTATCGTTTGTATCGCAAGAGCCGTTGGAACTTGTGTCTGCGGCAGCTTTTTCTGCATCCAACAGGGCAGTTAAAGTATCTGTGCAGTTTTCATTCAGCAGGATCTGGTCAAAACCAAGTTTGAAATCAGCTGGTGTAAACGGTTTCTCATGCAGCTGATGAGAACGGATGATAACAGAGCAAGCACCGTCCGTTAATGGTTTGATCGGTAACTGAACTGTCTTTTTGCTTCTTGGAGATACATCAAGAATGCCCGTATCTCTAATCTCACCGGAAGCAACAGCTACACCATTTTGCAGGATTTCATAAGTCAGATACAGCTCATCTTTTAAGTTGGTGAAATCCAGATTGTTTTGCAAAATGTAAGTGCCGGAAGCAGCATCCACCAGATGGACACGAACCGGACGATGTACATTTTTATATTCTTTCAAACCGGTGCTCGGTCTGCGGTCAGGGTAAACAAGTCCATCCATACAGAAGTTACCATCATGCGGATATTCGCCGGAGTCACCGCCGTAGTAGAATTTTTTACGACCATCATTGGTGGTGCCCATATAAATACCGTGATCACACCACTCCCAGACGAAGCCACCAACGAAGGTGTCATACTGTTCCTCTAACTGATAGTAGTCCTCAATATCTCCAGGTCCATTTCCCATAGCATGAATAAACTCGCACTGAATAAATGGTTTGTCCGGGTTATTGTCCAGATAGGCATGCATTTCCGGGATTGCAGCGTACATGCGGCTGCGCAGATCAATATTGGAGAAATCTGTTTTTCCACGTTTCGGATTGCGCGGATGGTGCATGGAGCTCTCATAATGTGTCAGTCTGGTCGGATCGTAGGATTTTGTCCATGCAAGGGCATCCTCAAAAGTGCATCCATAGCCGGCCTCATTTCCCATAGACCAGATGACAACGCTGGTACGGTTCTTGTCACGCATGACATTTTTCTGAACACGGTCGACAACGCTGTCGGTCCAGTCTTCGTTGTCAGATAAAAACGGTGGGAACGGGTTTTTCTTTCCTTCTTTCCAGATATTCAGGTTGTACAGGTTTACAACACCGTGGATCTCTATGTCGGATTCGTCGATGACATAGAAACCGTATTCGTCACACAACTCATAAAACTCCGGTGCATTCGGATAATGGCTGGTGCGGATAGCATTGAAATTGTGCTGTTTCATCAGACTCATATCTTTGCGGATATGTTCCAACGTAACAGCAGAACCTACATAAGGATCACTGTCATGACGGTTGGATCCGCGGAAACGAACTTTCTGACCATTCAGGTATACAATGGAATCTTTGATGCTGATTTCACGGAAACCGATGCGTTGGCGAATCGTTTCACCATCGGTGGAAAGAGTCAGTGTATACAGATACGGATGTTCTGCATTCCACAGGGTGAGATCGGAAGCAGAAAATGTAATGCTGTCTCCTTCAGAAACACCTTCTGCAACAACGCAGCCGCAGGCAGTGGTCAGTTTGTAAGAAACCGGAATGGATTCTTTTGCAAACGTCAGCGGAATTGTTACGTCTGCAGCAGTATAATTGTCTTTTAACTGCATTTTGATAAAGAAATCACGGACATAGTTTTCCGGTCTTGCAAGCACATAGACATCACGGAAAATACCGGAGTTGCGGAATTTGTCCTGATCCTCCAGATAGCTGCCGTCACACCATTTCAAAACAAGAACCGCAAGGGTGTTTTCACCTTCCCGAAGTGCGTCGGTGATGTCAAATTCACCGGTGGAGTGGGAAACCTGATGATATCCGATAAAGGTGCCGTTTAACCATACATAGTAGCAGGAGTCTACACCTTCAAAATTCAGATGGTAAGTAGCGGTTCCTTCCGGTTTTTTATATGTAAATTTGCGAACGTATGCGCCGCATGGGTTTTCGTGCGGTACATAGGGCGGATCAAACGGGAACGGATAGCGCGTATTTGTATACTGATGAATATCATAGCCGTGATCCTGCCAGTTTGATGGAACCGGAAGTGTGTCGAAATGACGGGTATCATAACCCTCCTCGTAAAAAGCTTCCTGACAATCATAAATGCTGTCAAAATACCGGAAGCTCCAGTCGCCGTTTAATAAGAAGAAACGATCAGTTTCCTGACGGCACTTCCAGTCCGGATTCTGCGCGGTAGATGTCGGAATGTAATAAGCACGCATCGGCTCATCGTTGACACCAAAGGTATGATTGTCTTCAAAATACTTTGGAATAATCATGTAAAAACCCTCCTCATGAAAATGATTTTTTCCTTGAAATAATGAGTAAAAAACTTAATACTCATATGGATTTATTATATAAAAAAGCGGACTACATAGCAAGGTATGCAGTCCGTTCTTAATAATTATTTCACTGTTTACACACACTATTTGAAAAACATCTTTTTACAGAATTTTCACAGCGTGGATATTATTTTTTGTATTTAGCTTCACAGTATTTGCAGCGGTATACTTCGTGCTCCGGATCGGTCAGAAGGAAGATCTGATCCAGTTCCTGCTCGATGGAAGTGATACAACGCGGGTTTTTGCATTTGATGACATTGGTAACGGATGTCGGAAGTTTTAATGCACGTTTTTCCACAATGCGCTCATCTTTGATGATGTTTACTGTGATGTTGTGATCGATAAAACCAAGAATATCCAGGTCTAAGTTGTCGATGTTGCATTCTACTTTCAGGATATCTTTTTTGCCCATTTTGTTGCTTTTTGCATTTTTGATGATAGCAACACAGCAATCCAGCTCATCCAGCTTCAGATCATGATAGATGGAAAGGCTCATGCCTGCTTTGATATGGTCTAATACAAAACCTTCTTTGATTGCACCTACGTTTAACATTGCTTATACCTCCACTCCTAATAATGTAAGAATCAGGGCCATACGAACGTAAACGCCGTACTGAGCCTGTTTGAAATATACTGCTCTCGGATCATCATCTACTTCGGTAGAAATCTCATTGACACGTGGCAGCGGATGGAGTACCAGCATATCTTCCGGAGCCAGTTCCATTTTTGTTTTGTCTAAAATGTAGAAATCTTTCATGCGGATGTAATCTTCCTCATTGAAGAAACGCTCTTTCTGTACACGAGTCATGTAAAGGATATCCAGTTCCGGCAGAGCTTCTTCCAGACGAACCACCTCTTTGAAAGGAACATTGTTCTGGGCAAGTACATCTTCACGAATATAGCTTGGAACACGCAGTTCTTCCGGAGAGATCAGCACAAATTTTACATTAGGGTAACGAATCAGAGCATGAATCAGTGAGTGAACAGTACGTCCAAATTTCAGGTCACCACATAAACCAATGGTCAGATTGTCGAGATGACCTTTGAGACTGTGAATAGTAAGAAGATCGGTAAGTGTCTGTGTCGGATGCTGATGTCCGCCATCACCTGCATTAATGACAGGAATTGTGGATTTTTCGGAGGCAACTAACGGAGCACCTTCCTTCGGGTGACGCATTGCACAGATATCAGCATAACTGGAGATGACACGGATAGTATCGGAAACACTTTCTCCTTTGGCAGCGGAAGAACTGTCAGCACTGGAAAAACCAAGCACGGATCCGCCAAGATTTAACATAGCCGCTTCAAAACTGAGTCGGGTTCTGGTACTTGGCTCATAGAAGCAGGTAGCAAGCTTCTTGCCGGCACATGCATGTGCATATTTTTCCGGATTCTTTTCAATATCGTTCGCGAGATTGAGCAATTTATCTGTTTCTTCCACGGATAAATCTAACGGGCTCATTAAATGTCTCATAGGTCTCCTCCTTGATTGTATATAGTTTCACAGTTTACCTATTACATATGAGAAAGCTTCTTGGAAGATGTTCTTCGGGAAGCCTTCTGCAATCCGGAAAATCCGTTGATGACGATCCTGCGTGCATCAGGAGTTATCCGGATACATTGTGATGGGACAACTGCATTGTTTATCTTAAATATCATATACTATGAAGTTGCAAAATTCAATAGGTAGTTGGCATTCCTGATGTAGAAATTTGACCATTCAGTCAGTGCTTTTGTGCGAAAATTCAGACATTGTTCAGAGTATGGAAAAATGACAGAAACGTGGAGACGATGACTGCGGAAGTAAGTTGCCTGAGACACAGAACAGAGCGAAGTTTCATATCTTAAATACAACGGTAAATCAGGGGTTGAGGCTGGTATGCGGCAGACGGAAAAATTGTTGCAGGGGCTTAAATGGCGATGTATCCGGGGAGAGCTGCCCCGGGAAGTGACGCAGGTGGCATATGACAGCAGAAAAGTAGAGCCGGGAGCATTGTTTGTCTGCATTCAGGGAAGCAGGCAGGATGGGCATGCGTTTATCCGGGAGGCGGTGGAACGGGGAGCGGCGGCGATCCTGACGGAGAAAGATGTGATAGATGAAGAACAGATAAATCAAATTAATAATTTAAGAAAAGTTAATAACCTGCGAAAAATCTGTGTGTTGGAAACTAAGGATACCAGAGCTGCGTTGGCTTCTATTTCACGTCAATGGTTTGATAATCCACAGGAAAATTTAAAAATCATCGGTGTTACGGGAACAAAAGGCAAGACTTCCACTGCCTGGATGATCTGGAAAATGTTCACCGCAGCTGGTCAGAAGAGCGGTCTGATCGGAACCATTGAAGTCTGCTATGACACCTGGCAGCAGAAGATCCGCAACACCACACCGGAATCGTATGAATTGTATGAAATATTGCGAAAAATGGTGGATCATGGCTGTCAGTACGTGGTGATGGAAGTTTCTTCTCAGGCGTTGAAGTTACATCGGGTGAACGGAATCATGTTTGACGCAGCCGTTTTTACCAATCTGCGGGAAGACCATATCGGAGCAGGCGAACATGCAGATTTTGCGGAGTATATGGCATGTAAGCATCGGTTGTTCTGTCAGTGCCGAATTGGAATTTTTAATCAGGATGATCCATACTGGCAGGAAATGTGGCGCGGCAGCAGCTGTGAGAAGGTACTTACCTATGGATTTTCCAGACAGGCAGATTACTGTGCAGACCGGGTACAGCTTTTGCGAGGAAGCGACCGTCTGGGTGTGCAGTATCATCTGAACAGATATCGGATCGGAAAAAATCAGGGAGAAATGGAAGCTGCTTCGGAAAACAGCTGGAATGTGGTGGTAAATGCTCCGGGCAAGTTTTCTATATACAATTCGCTGGCAGCGATTTCTGTGGCGGAACAGTATCAGATACCGGAGGAAGCAATTGAAAAAGCACTGCATACCCTGCAGGTGCCGGGACGCATCGAAATGCTTCCGGTATCGCCACGTTTTATCGTCATCGTGGATTATGCGCACAATGCCATGGCACTGGATGCGTTGCTGAGGACGCTGCGGGATTATCACCCGGGGCGGATTATTTGTATTTTCGGTTGTGGCGGAAACCGGGCGGCAGAACGCAGATTTCAAATGGGCGAAGTGGCAGGGCGGCTGGCAGATCTGGTGGTGGTGACCACGGATAATCCCAGAGAGGAAGATCCGGAAAAAATTGCGGATGAGATCTGTCTTGGGCTGGAAGCGGCAAAAGGAAAATACGGCAGGATTCCGGATCGGGGGCAGGCAATCGCCTATGGCATTTCCCATGCAAAACCCGGAGATATCGTGGTGATTGCCGGAAAGGGTCATGAGACCTATCAGGAGATCAACGGGGAAAAATATCCGATGGATGATCGGAAACTTGCGATGAAGTGTAAGGTTTGGTAAGATAACAGTCAGCAGAGAAGAGTAAAAAGGAGCACTATGGATAAAAAAACATTGTATGCAAACATTATTATCGACATTTCCCTGGAAAAACTGGACCGTACGTTTCAGTATCTGATTCCGGAAATGCTGGCAGATCAGATTCATCCGGGCACACCGGTGGAGGTTCCCTTTGGAAATGGAAACCGACATATGCGCGGCTATGTGGTGGAAGTGACAGATCAGCCGGAATTTGACGTAAGCCGGATGAAATCTGTCCTGCGGGTCGTGCGGGAAGGGATTCCGATCGAAGGGCAGCTGATCGCGCTTGCCGCCTGGATGCGGGAAAATTTCGGCGGGACGATGAATCAGGCATTGAAAACAGTGATTCCGGTAAAACAGAAGACAACGGAGAAGGAAAAGCGGATGATCTGGCTGAAGCCAGATGCCGCAACAGCAAAAGCGCAGCTTGGCGAATTGCAGCGCAAGCATCAGACCGCGCGTGCGCGGCTGATGGAAGCGCTGCTGAAACAGTCTCCACTCCCCTATGAGACGGTGACACAGAAGCTGAATATTACAGCTTCTGTGATCCGTGCCATGCAGGAGAGGGAGCTGATCCGTGTGGAACACATCCGAAACTGGCGCAATCCGCTGGATCAGATGAAAAAGCAGGGAAACATTGTTTCCCTGAATCTGACGCAGCGACGCGTTGCGGATGAAATTTTATCAGGCTGGCAGCGGAGCGATGAACGCCCGTGCCTGATCCATGGAGTCACCGGCAGCGGAAAGACAGAAGTATATATGGAAATCATTGAGCAGGTGGTAAAGTCCGGAAAGCAGGCAATCGTCCTGATTCCGGAGATTGCGCTGACTTTTCAGACCGTACTTCGTTTTTACAACCATTTCGGTGACCGGGTATCAATTTTGAACTCCCGCATGTCCGCGGGAGAGCGCTCCGATCAGTTTGAACGGGCAAAAAGCGGGCTTTTGGACGTGATGATCGGTCCGCGGTCTGCGCTGTTCACACCTTTTCCAAATTTGGGTGTTATCATCATTGATGAGGAACACGAAGCGGCATACAAAAGTGAGACCGTGCCGCGGTATCATGCCAGAGAGACGGCAATCGCGCGGGCGCAGATGTGCGGTGCCAGGGTAGTGCTTGGTTCTGCCACTCCTTCGGTAGAGAGTTATGACCGGGCAAAGCAGGGGCAGTATCGTTTGTTCGAGATGAAAGAACGTGTCAGTGCCCGTCCGCTGCCGAGTGTATACACGGTGGATCTGCGGGAAGAATTAAGAAATGGAAACCGTTCCATTTTCAGTGACAAACTGCGGGAGCTGATCACAGACCGTTTGGAGAAAAAAGAACAGATCATGCTTTTTATCAACCGCCGCGGTGTGGCAGGTTTTGTCTCCTGCCGTTCCTGTGGAGAAGTCATTAAATGCCCGCATTGTGATGTGTCGCTGAACCTGCACAACAACGGAAAGTTAGTCTGCCATTACTGTGGATATGAGCAGCCGATGGTGAAAGAGTGCCCGTCCTGCGGTTCTCCTTATATTGGAGGTTTCAAGGCAGGAACCCAGAAGATCGAAGAAATGGTGAAACGGCAGTTTCCAACGGCGCGGGTACTTCGCATGGATCTGGACACCACCCGTAAAAAAGGCGGTTATGAAGAAATTTTATCTGCATTTGCAAACGGCGAGGCAGATATTCTGATCGGAACCCAGATGATCGTGAAAGGACATGATTTTCCAAATGTTACGCTGGTTGGCGTGCTGGCAGCAGATCTGTCCCTTCATATCAGCGATTACCGTGCGGCAGAGCGGACGTTTCAGCTGCTGACACAGGCAGCGGGCAGAGCCGGGCGCGGACACCGACAGGGCGAGGTCGTGATCCAGACGTATCAGCCGGAGCATTACAGCGTTGTGACAGCTGCCGAACAGGATTACGAAGCATTTTTTGAACAGGAAATATTCTTAAGAGAGATGATGCATTATCCGCCAAAATGGCATATGCTGGTGATTCATGCGGCAGGTGCACAGGAAATGCTGGTCAAACAGGCACAGGATGTGTTAAAATATAAGATGCTGACTCAGTCAGATAACGAAAAAAGCAGTCTGCAGGTTATTGGTCCGGCAGATGCGGCAGTTTCCAAAGTCAATGATATTTATCGGAAAATGCTGTATGCCAAAGCTGCGGATTATCAGAAGCTGGTCAGCATCAAAAATATGCTGGAAGAATATATTCGTATCGATCCGGCATTTCGCAATGTAAATATTCAGTTTGATTTTGATCCGATGAATGGATTTTAACAAATGGAAAAATGAAAAGGCAAACAGAAAAATACAGTGGACAGAATACGAAAACCGGTGAGAAAACCGGGAAAATCTGAAACTGAAAAAAGAGGAAACGAGGAGACAAAAATGGCACTTAGAACAATCAGAATTATGGGCGATGAAGTTTTGACAAAAGTATGTCGTGAGGTGAAAAAAGTAACCCCGCGTATTTCAGAGCTGATCGACGATATGCTGGAGACTATGTATGACGCATGCGGCGTGGGTCTTGCAGCACCGCAGGTCGGCGTACTGCGAAGAATCGTAGTAATCGATGTAGGAGAGGGACCGATCGTTATGATCAACCCGGAGATCCTTGAGACCGCCGGTAGCCAGACCGGTGACGAGGGATGCTTAAGCCTTCCGGGCAGAGCCGGTCAGGTGACACGCCCGAACTATGTAAAAGCAAAAGCATACGATGAAAATTTGGAACCGTACGAGATCGAGGGTGAAGGACTTCTTGCGCGTGCAATCTGCCATGAGCTGGATCATCTGGATGGACATATGTATGTGGAAAAAGTAGAGGGCGAACTCCACGACGTACAGTATGCGGATCCGGAAGATGAGGAAGACTGGGAAGAAATCGACGAAGAGTAATCTTTACAGGTCAGGAGGAATCAGAAGATGCGAGTAATCTTTATGGGAACCCCGGATTTTTCTGTGGGTACATTAAAAGCGTTAATCGAAGCAGGACATGAAGTAGTCCTGGCAGTTACACAGCCGGACAAGCCCAAGGGCAGAGGCAAGGCAATGCAGTTTCCACCGGTAAAAGAAGCTGCCGTTGAGCTTGGCATCGAAGTATATCAGCCGCGCCGTGTCCGGGAGCCGGAATGTGTGGAATATTTAAGAAAATACAACGCAGATATCATCGTAGTAGTAGCGTTTGGTCAGATTTTGCCAAAAGAAATCCTGGAAATGCCAAAATACGGCTGCGTGAACGTACATGCGTCTCTGCTGCCAAAATACAGAGGTGCAGCGCCGATCCAGTGGGCAGTCATCAACGGAGATAAAGTATCCGGTGTGACAACCATGCGCATGGATGAGGGACTGGATACCGGTGACATGATCATGAAAGAAGAAGTTGTTCTGGACGAAAAAGAAACCGGCGGAAGCCTGTTTGACCGTCTGAGCGAAGTTGGTGCAGATCTGTGTGTCCGTACTTTGACAGCTATTGAAAATGGAACAGCTACTTATACAAAACAGGATCATGAGGCAGCGACAAAAACAACCCTGATCAAAAAGCAGTTTGGCATCATTGACTGGACAAAACCGGCAAAAGAGATTGAATGTCTGATCCGAGGTTTAAATCCGTGGCCGAGTGCATATACTTATCTCCATGGAAAGACTTTGAAAATCTGGGCAGCATCTGTAAAAGACGAAACTTCGGAACATGCACCGGGAGAACTGGCAGTTGTGACAAAACACGAAGTCGGTGTGCAGACCGGAGACGGTATCCTGATGCTGGAAGAAGTACAGTTAGAGGGTAAAAAACGAATGACCGCAGATGCATTTTTGCGTGGAAATGCCTTGAGCGACGGAATGAAACTGGGAACTGAAAATTAAGCAGAAAGAAGTGACTACTATGCCTTATAGATATTATGGATTTTACTGGATGGACTATACTTATATTCTTGTCGTTATCGGAGCAATTATCTGTCTGATCGCATCGGCACGAATGAACAGTACCTTTAACCGTTATCAGCGGGTGCGCAGCATGTCGGGAATGACCGGTGCCATGGCAGCCGAGCGAATTTTACGGGATGCGGGCATCCATGACGTGCAGGTACAGCATATTTCCGGAAACCTGACGGATCATTACAATCCGATGAATAAGACGTTAAGTCTGTCAGACAGTGTATACAATTCAACTTCCGTTGCAGCAGTGGGCGTGGCAGCCCATGAGTGCGGGCATGCGATCCAGCATGCAAACGGATATGTTCCGCTGCGTGTTCGTGGCGCTTTTGTGCCGGTGGCAAATATCGGTTCCAATCTGGCATGGCCACTGATCATTATTGGTCTGTTTATCCGCGGTTCCATGAGTTCCGTACTGATTCAGGCAGGAATCATCATGTTCTCCCTGGCGGTACTGTTTCAGCTCATTACACTGCCGGTAGAGTTTAATGCTTCTCATCGTGCCATGCAGCAGCTGGAACGCACCGGTATTTTAGGCGGAAATGAACTGCGGGATACGAGAAAAGTCCTGACCGCGGCAGCTATGACTTATGTGGCAAGTGCAGCATCTATGATCCTGCAGCTTCTGCGGCTGATCATCTTATTTGGAGGACGACGCAGAGATGACGAATAACAGAAATGACAATGTTAATACGAGAAATCTGGTGGTGGATATCCTGTTAGCTGTGACCAGAGACGGTGAATTTTCCCATATCGCCATCCGCGATGTGCTGGATAAATACCGTTATCTGCCAAAACAGGATCGTGCCTTCATCACCCGCTTATCACAGGGAACCTTAGAGCGCATGATCGAACTGGATGCCATCATCAACCAGTTTTCCAAAACAAAAGTAAAAAAGATGAAGCCGGTGATCGCAGCCATCCTGCGAAGCGGTGTGTATCAGTTAAAATACATGGATTCCGTACCGGATTCCGCTGCCTGTAATGAGGCGGTGAAACTTACGGTAAAACGTGGATTTTCCGGCCTGAAGGGATTTGTCAACGGCGTAATGCGAAACATTGCCCGGAATCTGGACCAGATCAAACTGCCGGATGCTGACAAAGAGCCGGAAAAATATCTGTCCGTGCGCTATTCCGTTCCGGAATGGATCGTTGCCCGTTTTATCCGACAATACGGAAAAGAAGCCTGTGAAAAGAGTCTGGAAGCATTTTTACAGCCGCATCCGACTTCGGTACAGGTAGATACGGACCGCATTTCTATGGAAGAAATTACGGCATCTTTGCAGGCGCAGGGAATTACCGTCACACAAAACCCGGAGATCAAACGGGCATTATTCCTGTCCGGATACGAAGCTCTGGATGAAATCGAAGAATTTGAAAACGGTCTGCTCTATGTACAGGATACCGCGTCCATGCTTGCCGTGGAAATGGCAGCACCAAAGCCGGGAGATACCGTGATCGATGTCTGTGCGGCACCGGGTGGCAAGAGTGTGTACGCAGCCCGCATGATCGGTGAAACGGGTCATGTGGAGTCCAGAGATCTGACAGAATATAAAGTCGCGATGATCGAGGATAACATTGAACGCTGTCAGTTATCGAATATGACGGCAAAAGTGTGGGATGCCACTGAATTTGATGCATCCGCGGAAGAAAAAGCCGATGTGGTTATCGCGGATCTGCCATGTTCCGGACTTGGTGTGATCGGAACGAAAACCGATATCAAATATAACGCTTCTGAGGAAAAAATTCAGGAGCTGGCAGCGTTACAACAGGAAATCCTGCAGGTTGTCTGCCGTTATGTCAAACCGGACGGTACGTTGTTATACAGTACCTGTACGATGACAAAAGAAGAAAACGAAGAAAATGTACATAAATTTTTAGAGACGCATACAGAGTTTGAACTGGAGCAGATGCGTCAGTGCTTCCCTTATGAGGGATGCGATGGATTCTTTATGGCAAAAATGCATCGTAAATAATATCAGATGAGAGGCGAAATCGCACATCTGATCGCAGCAAGAATGTCAGAAGACATTCTTGAACGGAGTATAATATGGAAAAAACAGATTTGAAATCATTGCCTATGGACCAGCTGGAACAGTGGGTATTAGAACACGGGGAAAAGAAATTCCGTGCGAAACAGTTATATCAGTGGATGCACGTAAAACTGGCAGATTCTGTGGAGCAGATGAGCAATCTTCCAGCAAAACTGAGAGAACAGATTTCGGAAAACAGCACTTTTACGGTATTAAAACAGGTGACCATGCAGGAGTCTGCCATCGATGGAACCAGAAAATATCTGTTTGAGCTGGAAGACCACAATATGGTAGAGAGCGTGCTGATGCGCTACAAACACGGCAATTCCGTGTGTATTTCCTCTCAGGTTGGGTGCCGTATGGGCTGCCGTTTCTGTGCGTCAACCTTAGATGGACTGGTGCGTAACCTGACACCGGCAGAGATGTTGGAGCAGATTTACCGGATCAGTGCAGACACCGGAGAGCGTGTTTCCAATGTCGTTGTCATGGGAACCGGCGAACCGCTGGATAATTATGACAACCTGCTGACGTTTATTCGGATGCTGACCGACGAAAACGGATTACATATCAGCCAAAGAAATATTACGGTATCCACCTGTGGTCTGGTGCCACGGATTCGGGATCTGGCAAAAGAAGACCTTCAGATCACACTGGCATTGTCCCTGCATGCTTCCAGTCAGGAAAAACGTCTGGAACTGATGCCGGTGGCAAAAGCTTATGAGATCCATGAAGTGGTGGAGGCGTTGCGGGATTATTTTGAGGAAACAGGCAGACGTGTCACTTTTGAGTACAGTCTGGTGGCAGGTGTCAACGACAGTGAGGAAGATGCAAAACAACTGTCCGAACTGATCAGAGGCATCAATTGTCACGTCAATTTGATACCTGTAAACCCGATTAAAGAGCGTGATTTTGTGCAACCTGACGGAAAAGCCGTGCAGGAATTTAAAAATAAACTTGAAAAATGCAGAATAAATGTTACTATTAGAAGAGAAATGGGCCGTGATATAGATGGCGCATGTGGACAGCTACGCAAACGGTATTCAGAAAGGCAGGACTCTTAGAAGATGAAGATAAGTTCTCTTACAGATATTGGAACAACGAGAGAAATGAATCAGGACTATCTCTATTCCTCAGAGGAAGCTGTGGGAAATCTGCCCAATCTCTTTCTGGTAGCAGATGGAATGGGCGGACATAAAGCAGGAGAATTTGCATCCCGCTTTGCGGTGGAAGCTGTTGTTGCGGCCATCAGAGAGAATCAGGAGAAGCGCCCGGTGGCAATCCTTTCCCAGAGTATTCAGAGAGCAAACCGCAGACTGAAGGAATATGCAGATGAGCATCAGCAGATGAAAGGAATGGGAACGACCATTGTTGCTGCCGTGATCGATCAGGATACGCTGATTGTGGCAAACGTGGGAGACAGTCGCCTGTATATCATCGGAGATACGATCGAACAGATCACGGAAGACCATTCGCTGGTTCAGGAGATGGTGCGCCTTGGCAAAATGGACGAGGAAAGTGCCAGAAATCACCCGAATAAGAACATCATTACACGTGCCATTGGCACATCAGAAGATGTGAAGATAGATATTTTTGAACGACAGGTCCATGCAGGAGAATACATTGTACTTTGTTCGGATGGACTCACCAATATGGTAGAAGACAGTGTCATCCTTGAAGTGCTGCATGGAACCGGAAGCCTGGCGGACAAAACCGAACGGCTTGTTGAACTTGCAAATCAAAACGGTGGAAGAGACAATATCACTGTTACTATAATAGAACCTAATTCAGATGAGGTGACAGAATGTTAAATAATGGAACATTTATTGCGAACCGCTACGAGATCGTAGGTCAGGTCGGAACCGGAGGCATGTCCGATGTATACAAGGCGAAGGACCATGCTCTGGGCAGATATGTAGCAATTAAAGTGCTGAAGTCAGAATTCAGCGAAGATACAAATTTTGTAAGCAAATTCCGCACAGAGGCACAGTCCGCTGCGGTATTAGAGCATCCAAACATCGTAAATATTTATGATGTCGGAAGTGAAAACGGCATTCATTACATTGTAATGGAATATGTAGAAGGAATTACCTTAAAGACTTATATTGAGAAAAAAGGTCAGCTGACTTATAAGGAAGCGCTGAGCATCGCCATCCAGGTGGGACGTGGTATTCAGGCAGCCCATGCAAAAAATATCGTGCATCGGGATATCAAACCGCAGAATATCATCATTTCCACAGATGGAAAAGTAAAAGTAACCGATTTTGGTATCGCAAGAGCGGTATCAGAAAATACCATTCATTCTGATGTAATGGGATCGGTACACTATGCATCTCCGGAGCAGGCGCGTAATGGCTATGTCAGCAACCGAAGCGATATCTATTCTCTTGGTATCGTTATGTACGAGATGGTGACCGGCCGTGTTCCGTTCGACGGAGACAGCACCGTTGCAGTAGCGATCCAGCATCTGCAGGATGAGATGGATCCGCCAAGCAAATACGCACCGAATCTGCCAATCAGTCTGGAAAAAATTATCCAGAAATGTACGCAGAAAAGTCCGGATCGCCGCTATGACTCCATGGAGAGTCTTCTGATCGATCTCAGAAAAGCACTGTTAAATCCGAATGAGGATTTCGTGACACTGGTTCCGTTCAGTCAGGACAAAACCCGTGTTCTCACCGACGATGAGGTCAATGAGATCAAGAAAAAGACCGAGGCGGTGAAACAGGATGAGCCGGAACCAGAAGAAGACGACATGAGCGAGTACGATGATGATATGAGTGAGTATGATAAGGACGATGATGACGCGGAAGAAGGACGTTTCCTCAATTCCAAGATGGAAAAAATTGTTGGAATCATGCGAATTGTCGTTGCAATCATTATCGTAATCATTGTGGTATATATTTTAGGAAGCTTTTTTGATGTGTTCCATTTCGGATCAAAGAAAAATAACAGTAAAAATGACACCCTTGTATCCGAAGATGTCGAGGAGTCTGTTGTTATGATCGACCTGAAAGGAAAAACACTGGACGAAGCAAAAACAGAGCTGAAAAAACTGGGCTTAAATGTTACTGAAGCAGGAACCGAGATTTCTGATTCCTATGAAAAAGGACAGATCATTGATCAGGATGTAGCAAAAGGCGAGACCGTAAAGACCGGAACAATGATTAAAGTTACTGTTTCTGCCGGAAGTGAAGAAGAAAATGCCAAAGATGTAGATGTCCCGGATGTTACCGGAAAAACGGCAGAAGCAGCCATGGCAACACTGGAGGACAAAAATCTGACAGTTTCCAGAGAATTTGAATTCAGCAATGATGTGCCGTCCGGTCAGGTGATCCGTCAGGATCCGAAAGCCGGTAAGACTGTAAAAGAAGGCACAAAAGTAACTATTTACGTCAGCCAGGGAACAGAATCCATTAAAGTTACAGATGTAAGAGGCAAATCCGAGGCGGACGCGAAAGCAGCACTTTTTGATTTTGATGTCACAACAACTACAGAACACAGTGATACTGTTGCTGAGGGCAATGTCATCAGTCAGAGTATTTCCGGTGGACAGTATGCAGAAAAAGGTGCTTCGATTACCATCGTAGTCAGCAGTGGTCCGGAGAAGATTTCCTACTATATTAAATCTCCGGTAAAAGCACCGACAAATGTAACGGTTACATCCGCTGATATCTCGCTGTATAAAGCAGAAAGCAGCGATCTGATCCATTCCTGGAGCGGTATCACCTCCTTCCCGTATACGGTAGAGGCACACGACATCGATGTTCCGAAGGGAACTATTGTGATCACATGGCACTACACCGATTCCAACGGCACAGAGCAAAGCCAGGAACAGAGCCAGGATGTAAACTTTAACAAAGAGTAACGGGTTATGAAGCAGGGAAAGATTGTAAAAGGAATTGCCGGATTCTACTACGTATCAGTAGCAGGATCCGGTATCTATGAATGTAAGGCAAAAGGAGCCTTCCGCCAGCAGAAACTGAAACCGCTGGTGGGGGACAATGTACAGATAGACATTATCAATGAAGATGAAAAGACGGGAAATGTGGTAGAGATCCTTCCGCGGAAAAATGCGCTGATCCGGCCGGCAGTGGCAAATGTCGATCAGGCATTGGTGATCTTTGCGGGAACTTCACCCAAACCGAATCTGAATCTGCTGGATCGATTTTTACTGATGATGGAGCAGCAGGAAGTTCCGACACTGATCTGTTTTAATAAAGAAGATCTGGCATCGGAGACTGAGATTCAGGAGCTTCGGGAGGCATATGAGACCAGTGGTTATCCGCTGTATTTCCTGAGTGCGAAAGAAGAAGATGGCATTGCACCTTTACGGGAAGCATTGCAGGGAAAGACAACAACTGTTGCAGGTCCGTCAGGTGTTGGTAAATCCACCCTGATCAATCTGCTGGCACCGGATGTTCAGATGGAGACCGGAGCCATCAGTGAGAAGATTCAGCGTGGAAAGCATACCACCAGACATTCCCAGTTGATCATGCTGGATGAAGAAACCTATATTTTTGATACCCCGGGTTTCAGTTCACTGGCATCTGATTTTTTTGAAAAAGAAACACTGGGAACCTTATTCCCGGAATTTATGGAGTATGAACAAAATTGCCGTTTTACCGGATGCAGCCATATCGGTGAGCCGGATTGCGGCGTCAAAGAGGCACTGGCAGAAAGGAAAATCAGCCAGAGCCGGTACAATAACTACGTTCAGATTTACAACGAACTGAAAGACAAAAGAAAATATTAGTAGTTATTGTATTTTGATCATTTTATACGATTTCAGGCATAGAACAAAATGCTAATATGATAAAAATAAGGAGTATGAAAAAAATGAATTGTTTATCACCTTCACTGCTTGCTTCTGATTTCTCTATCTTAGGAGAACAGGTAAAAATGCTGGATGAAGCAGGTGCACAGTACGTACACATTGATGTAATGGATGGCAGCTTTGTACCAAGTATTTCTTTCGGACTTCCGGTTATCAAATCCATCCGGAAATGTACCGACCGTATTTTTGACGTACATCTCATGATTGATGAGCCGGTGCGCTATATCGATGAATTTGTAGATGCAGGCGCAGATCTGATCACGGTACATGCGGAGGCATGTAAGCATCTGGATCGCACCATTCATGCGATCAAAGACCGCGGCGTGCTTGCAGGCGTTGCATTAAATCCGGCAACACCGCTTTCCGTACTGGATTACATTCTTCCGGAATGTGATATGGTACTTTTGATGAGTGTAAACCCGGGATTTGGCGGACAGAAATACATTCCGTATACAACACAGAAGATCCGTGATCTCAAGCAGATGATGAAAGAGAAAAACTGCCAGGCAGATATCGAGGTAGATGGTGGTGTTTCTCTGAAAAATGTGCAGGAAGTTCTGGATGCGGGAGCGAATATTATTGTAGCGGGAACTGCCGTGTTCAAAGGAGATATTCAGGAGAATGTACGGGGATTTCTTGATATTATGGAGAAGTAGAACATAAGTAGGTGAAGAATTATGCGTTGCCTGATTATAACAGGAGGAACGATTCAGACTGAATTTGCGATTAAATATATAAAAGAAAGAACTTGGGATTATGTTGTTTGTGCAGATGCAGGGATGAAGTTCTGTCATGAAGCGGGAATTATGCCGAATCTGATTTTGGGTGATTTTGATTCTGTAGATGGGGAATCTTATGAATATTTCCAGAAGGTTTGTCTGGAACGGATGGAGCGGTTTCCGACACATAAGGATGAGACGGACACGGAACTTGCGTTGCTTCGTGCGATTGATGCGGGGGCGGATGCGATTACTATGATCGGTGCCACCGGAACACGTCTGGATCATGTGATGGGAAATATCCAGATGCTGAAACTGGCATTGGATAGAAAGGTTTCCTGCCAGATCGTGGATGCTCACAACCGGATCCGCATGGTGGATAAATTCGCAGAATTAAAAAAAACAGACCAGTTTGGAAAATATGTATCATTGCTTCCGTTTACTCCGGAAGTCAGAGGAATCACTTTAAAAGGATTTGCTTATGAAGTGGAAAATTTTACACTGGTCAGTGGAATTGCCCGCGGAGTCAGCAATGAGCTGAAAGCGGAAACAGCTACCATTTCCTGTGAAGAAGGCATCTTGTTGGTAATTGAGTCCAGGGATTAGCAAAATTAAGAAAGTCTCCTGCTATCATTGCGTGAAGCAATAAGCAGGGGGCTTTCTTATATTTAGAAGGGGATATATGTCCTTCTGATAAGCTGCATAGCAGCTATTTTGCTATGAGCAAACAGCGTAAACGAATTGCGAATATCCTTTTGAGCTATGTAGATATTATTATTCAGCTACTTCGATCAATTCTACAATATACTGAATGCAGCGTTCCAATCCGAGTACGCTGGTATTGAGGATCATACAATGGTTTTTGAAATCACCCCATTTACGGTCTGTATAGTATTCATAATGCAGCCGTCTCTTTTTATCCATATCCTGATTCATATTGCGAGCTTCTTTTTCACTTAAGTCGAAAAGCTTCTGTGTACGTGCGATTTTTTCCGATTCGTTTCCACATATGAAAATATGATATGCATCCGGATCGTCTTTCAGAATATAATCTGCACAACGTCCTATGATTACACAGGAACCTTTCTGTGCCAGATCTCTGATTACCTGTGTCTGAGCGACATAAACCTGATCAGACAGAGAACTTCCGGTGCGGTCGCGTCCTACAAACGCATAGGCAAACAGATTCTTCGATGGAGCATATTCGGATTGTTCCTGGATGAAAGACTCTGAATAGCCGGTTTTTTCTGCAATCTGGAAAATAATATCCTTGTCATAGTAAGGAATATTCATGCGTTTTGCCACTTCTTCCCCAATGAAATGACCGCCGCTGCCAAATTCACGACTGATGGTAATGATCGTTTTCTTCATATAAATACCTTCTTCCCATGGTGTAGTAGTATTGTTTCGTGTCCCTCTCCAGAGACCATATCAGATGGAATTATTTTATCTTCTATCTGATGTAATTACCCACCTATATTATAACATATGAGGAATGGAAAAGGTAACATACAGTTTGAGAGATGTGTTTCAATTCCTTAATAAAAAACAGAAAAAATAACCAACATATATTTTAAAATATAAATATGTATGTTAAAATAAAAAGGGTGATAGATTATGAAAGATATAAACATGATATACACAGATTTGATTCATCAAAAAAGAGAAGCAGAAGCACGTTTGACAGAATATCAAAAAAAACTAGAGCAGCTGCAAGAGAGGAAAAGTAACATTATAATAAAAAAAATCAATGGGGATTTATACTATTATTCCCAACATCGTGAAAATGGGAAAGTGGTCAGTAAGTATCTGGGAGCGGTAAAACCGGGAAGTATTGTAGACGAAGAAAAAAAGCAGATGCAGATTTCTGATTTGTCAGAAAAAGTGAAAAATTTGAAATTAGATATTGAGAGCCTGGAGCAGATGATAAAATGCTATATAAAAAGGAAAAAGCAGGATTCTATTTTGGATAATTTTTCGTTTGAAGTATACTGGAAAGATGATATTACAGCACGTGTATATGTAAGAGGAAAGAATGTTACAGTATCAAAATATACGGAAAATCCGGGAAAACAGCTTTTTGCAGAGAAAAAAATGACGCGATATCAGCTTGGAAAGATTTTTGAAATGCGTTGTTGGGAAAAGGGACGTGCGGATATCAATGAGATTTTGGAAAATCTGGGATTAAAAGAATACAATCCATATGAAATAGTTCGAAAAACACATGGAGTAAGTTATAACGATTATATATGGTTCCGATTTCCGGGAGAACAGTTGACAAGCAAAGATGTGTTAGTGAGGGATTAATATGTTTTGTGAGAATATTGAAAGTCAATATATCGTAATGCAGGAAGGAACCAGTGAGGGAACCCAGATAAAATATAAAAAAGATGGATATTGGTACAAAAAGGATAGCCGGGGAAAGGAAGGCAAAATATCGGCATTTACTGGAGAAATAAACGTCTCCTTTGGTTGACGATAAAGCTCTGGTGGCATATAATACTAGGTATGTAAAGGAGTAGCAGAAACATGAGTAAAATTATTTTGACAGGTGATCGCCCGACAGGCCGTCTTCATGTCGGACATTACGTGGGATCATTAAAAGAAAGAGTTCGTCTACAGAATTCTGGACTGTACGACGAAGTTTATATTATGATAGCAGATGCACAGGCTCTGACAGATAACGCAGAGCATCCGGAGAAAGTTCGTCAGAACATCATCCAGGTTGCACTGGATTATCTGGCATGTGGTATTGATCCGGAGAAAGCAACGATCTTTATCCAGTCTATGGTACCGGAACTGACCGAGCTGACATTCTATTACATGAATCTGGTTACCGTATCCAGAGTTCAGAGAAACCCTACTGTAAAAGCTGAGATTCAGCAGAAAAACTTTGAATCCAGTATTCCGGTTGGCTTCTTCTGTTATCCGATCAGTCAGGCAGCAGACATTACTGCTTTCCGTGCCACAACCGTTCCGGCTGGCGAGGATCAGATGCCGATGATCGAACAGTGTAAAGAAATCGTTCATAAATTCAACAGCGTATATGGTGAGACACTGACAGAGCCGGAGATCGTACTTCCGACCAATCAGGCCTGTTTACGTCTGCCGGGTATCGATGGTAAGGCAAAAATGAGTAAATCTCTTGGAAACTGCATTTATCTGTCCGATGAACCGGATGAGATTAAGAAAAAAGTAATGTCCATGTTCACAGATCCGAACCATCTGAGAGTAGAAGATCCGGGACGTGTTGATGGAAATCCGGTATTTATTTATCTGGATGCATTCAGTAAACCGGAACATTTCGCAGAGTACCTGCCGGATTATCAGAATCTGGACGAGCTGAAAGCACACTATACCCGCGGTGGTCTTGGCGATGTAAAAGTAAAGAAATTCCTGAATAACGTACTTCAGGAAGAACTGGCACCGATCCGTGAGAGACGTAAAATGTGGGAGCAGCGTATTCCGGATGTATATGATATCCTGAAAAAAGGTACAGAAGTTGCTGAGAAGAAGGCAGCTGCTACATTGAAGGATGTACGTGCTGCAATGCAGATTAATTATTTTGATTAATAAAAATATCCCTGTAGGAAATTGCTTGTAAAAGCATTTCTCTACGGGGATTATTTTTGTCGAAGATAAGAGTATTGGTTTACCGTTTTGAGGACAGCCATTCTTGTAAAGTTTTTGCATCTATCTTGGAAGCAAGTTGCACTATTTGGGAAAACTATGGAAAGCCTTGTATTTACTGGTTTGAAAGAAAAAAGAGGGAAAATCCAAGGAACGTAGAAGCCAAAATGGCTCATTTTTGTGAATAATGCCATGAGTATCTGGTAAAAATAATTTCATAGAATACATAAATCTGCGAAATTATCACACAAAAAAAAATCAGTAACGCCTGAAAACGTTACTGACCACCCTGTTTGATCTGATATATAACTTTTTATCCTGCACACTGAATCAACGGCTTGAATTTCTGCATCTGTATTTTCTTGTACTCCATAGAAGAATGGAAATAATATTCCATTGTGATCTTGATATCCGCATGTCCCAAAATTTCACTGAGAGTTCGAATATCCCATCCCAAAGTAATGCATCGGGTTGCGAAAGTATGCCGCAGGCAATGAAAATTTAAATATGGCACTTGTATCTTCTCCAGAGTATTTTTATAAAAATATTGTAGCGTTCGTGGATCTAATGGCGTAATTCCAGATTTTGAAAAGAGATACGGATGTGATTCAGAAAAAAGCAAATGCTCTTTTAAAAAAACAATTATGAAATTTGGAAGTGGAATCAATCGGTATGCATTTTTGCTTTTGGGCTCTGATATCACTAATTCCGTCTTTTTATGATTTGCTTTTTGTTGGGAAATAACAACGGATCTTTGCACCGTTCGGACGATTTTTAAATAGCCATCGGCGAGATTCAGATCATCATATCTCAGGGCACACAACTCACCAATACGGATTCCAGAATACAAGGCCAGTAAGATTGCGCAGGCATACAGAGACGGATGATCAAATAAATACTGTTCCAGTAAAGATTGATTTTCCTTGGAAAAAACGCGAACCAGATGACGGTCGCGTGATAATTTTGGAGACAATTTCAGACGTAGTTGTAAATAACCATGTTCATATCCATAGCCGAGCGTACGATTCAAAATCATATACACACAGCGAAGCGATGTGGTAGACAGTTTTTTTTCATTAGATGGATCCTGGTTTAATGATTCGTAAAAAGCCCGGATGATTTCCTGTGAAATTAAGGCACAGTCGATGCTTTTAAAATACGGTTTGAGATGTAAACGTGTAATCTGTTCATATTTGCAATATGTTGAATGCTTTACCGGTTCCTTTGTCTGCTCTAACCATTCCTCTAGCAATGTCGAAAAGAATTTTTCTGATTTTTTCATAAATGATTTCTCCTTTTTGCTAAACTATAGCATGAAATGCTGTATGTATAGAAAAGAATATATACAATAAGGAAATATAATTACTCATATGTAAGAAAATAAACAAAACAAAATGTTACAATAAGCATTACAGAGATTGTCGACTTTTTGAGCATTATGCTGAGATATGTTTTATTCCTTGCATTTTTTAGTTATTGGGCATATACTTTATTTCGTAGATTTATGTATTCTACGAAAAAAGGAGGGATCATTATCTGGTATGTAGTGTATTGCCCGCATCAGAACATGCAAAATCTGATGGAGCTTTGTAAAAAAACATTATCTGAACAGGCAGCGGCTTGTGTCTTTACTTTTACATACGACCGAATGAAACGTTATCAGGGTGAATGGCATCTGGAACGTTCTCTTTCCTTTCCGGATTATTTCTTCATAGAAAGCAGCAATGGTGAACAACTTGAGAAAGAAATGAATCGAAATGAGCTGGCATCCAAAATACTGGCAACCGGCGGTATTGTCACGCCTGTAGATACGCAGGAAGAAGAATTACTGCGCCGTTTGTCTGATGAATCTCATCATATGAAAATGTCCACCGGGTATATCGCAGAGGGAAAAACATATGTGACACAGGGACCATTGGTTGGTTATGAGTCACGGATCAGAAAAATAGATCGACATAAACGGCTGGCGCGGATCAGTCTGCCTTATGCAAAAGGGGAGATGGAACTTTGTATGGGGTTGGAGATAAAAACAAAAAGTTGAAATTGTACATGAAGAAAAATAGGGAGAGTAGTAATGAGTAGTACAAATGAGAATGAGTTGAAAAAGGAAAAGAAGACAAATATACGGTGGATGTTAGCTGTGTATGATGTCTTAATTTTTGCGATTGTTTCCATAATCTTATTAGTTCTTTATGGCGGCATGGACAAATTATCACCGACAGGGATACTTCAGCAGGTATGCCTGTCTTTTGTATGTATTTTCGGAGGACGCTTTATTGGAAAAATCTACAGTCAGATTTGGCGATATGGTGGAATCCAATGTTATGTCAGATTGTTCTTTACAGATGTGATTGCATTTTGCATTTATCTGTGTCTGGAGTTGATTCTTCCAGTTCAAAAAATTACTTTTGCAAGAATGCTTTCGTTAGCAAGCTTGAATTTACTTGGAGCATTAGCACTTCGCATGATGTATCGCTATGCATATAAATGTGCAAATCAGGAAACGAAAGGAGGGCAAATCCTTTCTATATTATTGCATTTATTTTCTGGTTTAGATGCAGAAAGTCAGAATGATGTACAAAAAATAAAGATTGCAATTATTGGTGCAGGACGAATTGGTGTTGGGTTAGCAGAAGAATTATTAAGTAATTCCGAAACTACATATATACCAAGAAGTTTTATTGATATTAACAGTGAAAAAGTGGGACGAGTAATTCATGGAATTCCTGTTTTATCAGAAAATGAAGCGACTTTTGAAAAATTGAGAGAGTTAGAAATACAGGAAATTGTTTTTGCAATTCCGACAATGGATGCTCAAAAGAAAAAATTACTTTATGAATATTATAAGAAATTTGGCTATAAGTTGAAGGTCTATGATTATCCGACAATGCGTACAGCAGGAGGAAAACGGCATCTTCGAGAGTTTGATATTGAAGAATTGTTATTTAGAGAACCTTTGGTTGTTTCGGATGAGAGAACGAATGCTTATTACAAAGATAAAGTAGTGTTAATTACTGGTGGAGGAGGCTCTATTGGTTCTGAATTGTGCAGACAGCTTGCAAAGATGGAACCGAAGAAAATCATTATCTTAGATATTTATGAGAATGGAGCTTATGATGTTCAGCAGGAATTGAAGATCGCTTATGGAAATGCTTTGGATCTTCAAATAGAAATTTGTTCAATTACACATAGAAAAGCATTGGAAAAAGTCTTTGATCGATATCATCCACAAATTATTATCAATGCGGCAGCTCATAAGCACGTTCCGTTGATGGAACATAACTGTGTTGAGGCTATTTATAATAACGTGTTCGGTACAAGAAATCTGGTTGAACTTTGTGAAGAATATCATGCAGAACGTTTCATGATGGTATCTACAGATAAAGCTGTAAATCCCACCAATGTTATGGGTGCGACAAAGCGCATGTGTGAAATGATCGTGCAGAGCGCAAGTACGCATGGAACTGTAAAATATAGTGCAACACGTTTTGGAAATGTACTTGGAAGTGCTGGATCAGTTATTCCGTTATTTAAACGTCAGATCGCAAATGGTGGACCAGTTACAGTTACAGATAAACGTATTATTCGATATTTTATGACAATTCCAGAAGCATCACAGCTTGTACTTCAAAGTGGAGCTATGGCAAATAATGGAGAGCTTTTCGTATTGGATATGGGACAGCCTGTAAAAATAATGGATTTGGCAGAGAATATGATTCGATTGTCTGGTGTACAGGGAATTGAAATTGTGGAAACCGGATTAAGACCGGGGGAAAAGTTGTATGAAGAATTGTTGGTTAAAACAGAAGAATTAGATAAAACAAGTAACAGCATGATATTTATTGAGCGTGATTCAGCATTAAGTCCGGAAGAAATTAATACTCGTTTGAATATGCTTAGAGAAGTTTGTGAAACAGGAGATGATTCACAGGCAAGAGAAGTATTAAGAAAAGCTGTACCAACATTTAAAAAGCCGGAAGAAGTTAATCGAGTTGCTGAATTTGTTGTACATCAAAAAAAGAGCGATCCTGAAAGGGAAGAAGCAGTAGCTATATAAAATATAACAAGATTGTTTTTTTATAAAAATACGGGAAGGACGCATATGCATTACGAAACAAAATCAATATTAGACAAAATCAAAGGTTCCATTATTTTGACAACAGAAGAGGGCGAACAGGAATATGCAAATATTGATGCAATTCCCAGAGAATCTATTGGATGCTGAAATGATTGTTAGTGCTATTGAGGCAAGGGATAGCAAAATTGTTTTTTATTTAAAAAAGAATGAAATAGTCAAAAATGATCTGAATGCAGATTGGGTAAAAGAAGATGTAGGAAGGACGGGTGTTGAGCCAGGTTTTTCCTAAAATAATCAGTCAGATAAAAGGAGGAAACGATATTATGAAGATTCCATTTTCACCGCCAGATATAACAGAAAAAGAAATTGAACAGGTTTCAGAAGCATTAAGATCCGGATGGATTACAACTGGGCCTAAGACAAAAGAATTAGAGCGAGAGGTTGCAGATTTATGTGGAGTAAATCGTGCTGTTTGTCTTAATTCACAGACAGCATGTGCAGAAATGACCTTGCGTTTATTAGGAATTAAAGAGGGCGATGAAGTCATTACATGTGCGTATACATATACTGCAAGTGCGTCTGTAGTATGCCATGTAGGGGCAAAACTTATTTTAATTGATACGCAGAGAGATTCTCTTGAAATGGATTATGAGCAGTTGGAGAATGCGATTACTGAAAAAACAAAAGTAATTATTCCGGTAGATCTCGGTGGAGTACCATGTGATTATGATAGGATTTTTTCTATTGTAGAACGTAAGAAAGGCTTATTCCATCCGGTAAATAAAATACAGGAAAGCATCGGCAGAGTGATTGTTATGGCGGATGCAGCACATGCTTTTGGTGCAACCTGGAAAGAGAAACCAGTTGGAAGTATTGCAGATTTTTCAAATTTCAGTTTCCATGCAGTTAAGAATTTTACAACTGCAGAAGGTGGTGCTGCTGTTTGGAAAGATATTGAGGGAATTGATAACGAAGAAATTTATCATCAGTATCAGTTATTATCACTTCATGGTCAGTCAAAAGATGCACTTGCGAAAACGCAGCTTGGAGCATGGGAGTATGACATCATTGGACCTTGGTTTAAATGTAATATGACTGATGTTGTAGCTGGAATCGGACTGGCACAGATGAAGAGATATAAAGGCTTGCTTGAACGTCGAAAAGAAATTATAGGGAAATATGATTCAGCATTTAAGCCAATCGGAATAGAGGTATTAAATCACTATACGGAAAACCATCAGTCATCAGGTCATTTGTATATAACAAGAGTTCCGGGAATTACGTTGGAGCAGAGGCATGAGATTATTGTGAAAATGGCAGAAGTGGGTGTTGCCTGCAATGTGCATTATAAGCCGTTGCCAATGATGACTGCATACAAAAATATGGGATTTGATATTAAAGATTATCCTAATGCATATAAGAGATTTGAAAATGAGATTACTTTACCGCTTCACACAAAACTTACAGATGAAGAAGTGGAATATGTGATCAAGCAGTTTAGTAGAATTGTGAAAGAATATATTTAAATATAATAGCAGAAATGGGAGATACAGATGTTACGAGAATGGGAGAAATTACCAAAATTTATGCAGACGGAGGAAGTTCGTCCATATTATGACAGTTTAAAAAAGAAAAAAATTAGTTTGGCTTTAAAAAGAGGATTTGATGTATTTGCTGCATCTGTTATGCTCGTAACATTTTCTCCTGTATTAATTACTATCTCAATTATGATTGTAAGAGATTCTAAAGGAGGAGTGTTTTATCGTCAGGAGCGTGTTACACAATACGGAAGAAAATTCAAGATATTTAAATTCCGAACAATGGTTGCTAATGCAGATAAAATCGGCACCCAGGTTACCGTATCCAATGACAGTAGAGTTACGAGGGTAGGCGAAAAACTTCGTAAATATCGTTTGGATGAATTGCCGCAGTTAATAAATATTATTTTAGGCGATATGACGCTTGTAGGAACCAGACCGGAAAGTACACATTATGTAAAGAAGTATACACCGGAAATGTTTGCTACGTTGTTATTACCGGCGGGAGTTACATCTGAGGCGAGTATAAAATATAAAGATGAAGCGGAGTTATTGGATAAAGCAGACGATGTGGACAAAGTATATGTAGAAAAAGTTCTTCCGGAGAAGATGAAATACAATCTTGAAAGTATTAGGAAATTTAGTTTTATACATGATATAGGAACAATGATAAAAACAGTTTTTGCAGTGATTAGGTAGGGAGTGTGTATGGAAAAAGGATTAGTATCAGTTATTACGCCAACATATAATTGTGCGAAGTTTATAAGGGAAACAATTGAATCTGTTCAGAAACAAACTTATCAGCAATGGGAAATGATTATTGTTGATGATTGTTCGACAGACAATACAAAAGAAATTGTCGATAAATATATAAAAGAAGATAGTAGAATAAAATATTTTTGTTTAGAAAATAATTCTGGAGCTGCTGTTGCAAGAACAAAAGCAATGGAATTGGCAAATGGGGAATATATGGCTTTTTTAGATTCTGATGATATTTGGCCAGAAGAAAAATTGAAAAAGCAATTAGTATTTATGAAAAAGTATGATGTTGCATTTTCTTGTACAGCGTATGAACAAATTGATGAAAATGGAAAATCGTTAAATAAAATTATAAAGACAGTACCAAAGGCTGATTATAATCGAGTGCTTTTAGATTGCCCGGTAGGAAATTCTACGGTTATGTACAACGTAGAAAAGATGGGGAAATTTGAAGTCCCTAATATTAGAAAACGAAACGATGATGCTTTGTGGCTTCAAATGTTAAAAAAAGAAAAATACATTTATGGTATGAGATCGGTACTTATGAAATACCGCATAAGACAAAATTCTATTTCAAGTAATAAATTTAAGGTAATTAAATATCATTGGATTTTATATAGAGATATAGAACATCTGAGCATAGCCAGAAGTGTTTTTCATATAGCATATTGGTGTGTGATTAAATTGCTAAAAATTAAGTAAGGAAATAAATATGAAAATATCAGTATTAGTTCCTACGTTAGGAACAAGAGAAAGGGCAATTAGACGATTATTAGAAACACTGGAAAAACAGTCATATAAAGACTTTGAAATTATATTTGTAACGCAGGATAATCATGAAATTGTAAAAGATATAATTTGTAAATATAGTAATTTGGATATAAAGCAAATTGAAATGAGTGTAAAAGGATTATCACGAGCTAGAAATAGAGGATTAGAGCAGGCATCAGGCGAGATAGTAGTATTATCTGATGATGATTGTTGGTATCCTGCAAATGCATTTGAAATTATTGTAAATGCATTTAAAAAAAGACAATGTGCTAAAATTGTATTATCACAGATTTTTGATCCGGAAAAAAATATTCCATATAAAAATTATACTTCCAACGAAGAGTATGTAAGAAACAAATTACAGCTCATGTCAAAATCGTCTATTGAAGTTGCATTTAAGAAAGATTTAGTGATGAATAAAAAATTTGATGAACGTTTAGGTTTGGGGAGCGAATTTGTATGTGGAGAAGAAGTGGATTTCCTTTTAAGTAATTATGAAAAAAATACAATCTTTTATATACCAGAGGTAACGGTTTATCATAAAAAGAAAGAAAATGGTAGTAGCAACAAACAAATTATTGCTAAAGGGGCAATTTATGGAAAGAATTTTAATATATTTATTTGTTTATTAGTTTTACTTAGAGATTTGATGTTAAAAAAAGAAAATAATTTTAAATACTTTTTTGAGGGATATAATGAATATTTTAAAAGAACAAATTAAACTGTCAGTAGCTTATCCTGGATGGCGTTCGGCAATAAAAAAATTAAAATCAAATAAAAATAAAAAGATTTTTTTGGTTGGAACACCTATGCATGGTAATTTGGGGGATCATGCAATCGCAATCCAAGAACAATATTTTTTTGAAGATTTTTTCCCGGACTATGAATATTTTGAAATATTGATGCCTATGTATCATACACAAAAAAAAATAATAAAAAATGCAGTAACACCTGAAGATTTAGTTGTAATTTCGGGTGGTGGATGGATGGGGAATTTATGGATACATAATGAATGTGTTATACGTGAGATTGTGCAGAACTACCCAAATAATAAGATTATTATTCTTCCACAAACAGTATATTATACTTCAGACGAACTGGGAGAGAAGGAATACAGAATAACAAATGAAATATTAAAAAAACATAGTAATTTACATATATTTGTAAGAGAAAGAAAGTCTTACAATTTTATAAAACAAAAATTTGAATTTACAGGAAACTCAGATGTATATTTAGTGCCAGATATGGTTTTGTATGGGAAAAATATAGTAACAAAGGAAAAATGTACTGGACATGAGAATGTGATAAATGTATGTATTCGAGAGGATTGCGAATCTGAGCAAGAAAATATTGATGATTTTTATGAAAAAATAAAACAAAATTATAATATTAGAAAAGTTAGTACTGTTATAAAATCGCCAGTTGTTTTAAGAAAGCGAATAAGCGAGTTACAAAAGTCGTGGGAAACTTTTGAAAATGCGGAAATTACTATAACAGACCGTTTACATGCAATGCTGTTTTCTGTATTAAATGGGACTCCATGCATTGTTTTAAATAATAAAACTGGTAAAGTTTTTGGAGTGGCAGATTGGCTTGATGATACAAATATGATTGTAAGAGCTGATTCGTTAAGTGAAGTGCTTGAAAAATTAAAGAGAACAACTATATGGAAACATAAAAAATATGATAGAGAAAAATTGCTAAACTATTTTGAAAAAATGGCAGACGTAATACGAAAGGATTAAGTATGGAAATTAAAAGATTGTTAGTTATCAATGTACCAATTAAGAATTGTAATCTTAAATGTGAATATTGTTATATTTCAGCATTGAAAGAAAATGAAAAAGGAGCAGCCAAATTTTTATATACTCCAGAGCATGTTGGCAAATGTCTTTCAAAAGAGAGGTTAGGAGGCACTTGTATTATAAATCTAACGGGAGGAGGAGAAACTCTTATTCCGAAAGAAATGCCTCAATATATTTACCAATTATTATTACAAGGACATTTTTTAGAGGTTGTAACAAATGGAACATTGACAAGTCGATTTGATGAAATTGCTGAGTTTCCAAGAAATTTGTTAGAGCATTTGGAGTTCAAATTCTCTTTCCACTATGCAGAGTTAAAGAAAAAAGGATGGATAGATAGATACTTTTCAAATGTGAAAAAGATGTGGGAAAAGGGATGTTCGTTTACTGTTGAGTTAATGCCTTATGATGGATTGATTGATGATATTGATGAAATTATAAATCTTTGTAAATCAGAACTAGGAGCAGCATGTCAAATTACAGTAGGACGAAATGATTTGACTGAGAAAAAAGATCTTTTGACATCTATGTCAAGAAAAGAGTATGAGTCTGTTTGGAGAAAATTTGATTCTACAATGTTTGATTTCAAATTGGATATTTTTCAGAAAAAAATAGATGATTTTTGTTATGCGGGAGCTTGGACTTTGTACGTTGATTTAGGAACTGGGGCTGCTAAGCCATGTTATGGACAGCTTAGTAATCAAAATATATTTAAAAATCCTGAACAACCAATAATCTTTAATCCAGTGGGAAAACATTGCAGACAGCCATATTGTTATAATGGTCATGCATTTTTAACCTTGGGAGTAGTTCCAGAATTAGAAACACCAACATACGCTGACATTCGTAACAGAGTATGTGAAGATGGTAGAGAATGGTTGTCGAAAGAAGTTAAAGATGCATTTTCACAAAAATTAGCTGATAACAATGAAGTATGGGATGAAAAGAAAAAGAATAGTTATGAAAGAAAGTATCCGTTTATATTTTTCAAAACGGCATTATATGACTGGAAAGAAATATATAATAAAGTTATAAGAAAACGCAAGAAATAAGGTGCGATATGAGAAATGGACAAAGAAATATAAAACAGAAAAGTAGAATACTTGCAATTATATTGGTGATATATATTTATGTTCCATACTTTGCGAATATTTTAGAAAACACTTTTAAAATTTCATCGTTATATGAATATCTAATTTATATGATGCTTGCGATAATAGCAATAGGAACGACAATGAGCATGAATAAACGTGTGCTTACATTTTTGTTTGTTTTTTGTTCTGCGATAATCATTAATTATATAGTAGTGCCTTATCGATATTATGTATTTATAGAAGGTATACAAGCGTTGGTTGGCATAGCAGTTCCATGTTTGTGTGTTTCAAATAATATATTTGATTTAAGAATATTTGTTGAAAAATGGTGGAAATTTTCTAAATTAAATTTACCGTTGGTATTAGTTGCAGTTGTCTTACTTAAACAAGGGCTAGTGCATTATTCAATATTTACAAGTATATGTGTACCAAATGTATTTATTGGTTCTTACATGGTGCTTCAGGGAATTGAAAAAAGAAAATGGTTATATATTAATGTTGCCATTAATATTCTTGTAACTGCTGTTTTGGGTGGACGTATGTCTGCAGTAATATCAGCGTGCATGATTTTATTTGCATATGTATATTCAGGTAAAATAAAGTTATGGAAGAAACTAATAATTATTGTAGGACTGGTAGTATCGGCATATATTTTGCTAAACAATTTAATAGATATTTTATATTGGGTAAGCCAAAAACTAGCACAATATGGAATGCAATCTCGAAGTGTTACTTTGTTGATAAATCAAATAAAAAGCAATGAGATATACTTGACCAACAGAGATTATATTTATACGGCATGTGTAGAGTATATAAGAGGTAGAGTCGGTTTGCCAGGAGGATTTGGAATTCCGCTATATATTACGTCGGGTGAATATTATTATGCACATAATGTTGTTTTGCAATTTTTGATATTTTTCGGAATATGGGGAACTATCATTATTCTTGGAATTACATTGATTCGTGCAAGAACGATAAAGTATATTGCACCTTTAAAGTGTAAAAAATTTATGTATTTTATGTTGCTATGTTATATAGGCATCGGAATGACAGGATCGAGTATATGGATTCATTATTTATCAACTATTTTTATTGCTATTTTCTTTTTTGGAAATAGCAAGATTTATCAGTCAATAGAAGTGAGTTAAATATGAAACTTTTTCTTAAAAAAATCATAAAAAAATATAGAGATATGTCAGTAGAAATGAAAGCTGCGTCTTGGTATGCAGTGGGAAATATAATACAAAAAATTGCGCCTTGGTTGGTAATGATTATACTGACGCATTACTTAGCTACGGAGGAATATGGAATATATAGTATATTTATGTCCTGGCTAGAAATATTTGAGATTATTATAACATTGAGAATATACAGCAATGGTTATGTTGCAGGATTAGTAAGGGACGATGAAAATAGGACAACATATACAGCAACTATGCAATCATTGAGTATTGTATTGATTGTGATTTGGACATTAATGTATTTAATGTTTCACAAGGGTATTAATTATATTACTGGAATAAGTACTCCGTTAAGTATACTGATGATATGTTCTTTTATAGGAACTATCAGTTTTGGATTGTGGTCATCAAGACAAAGAGTTGATAACCAATATAAGAAAATGTTATTTGCAATAATTGTATATGGTCTTATCGGACCTATCGTTGGTGCATTAACTGTTTTCCTTAATTTAGATAATCCTATATTTTATGTTATAGCTACAAGGACAGTAATCCAGTTAGGGGTTGCAATTCCGTTTTTTATATCAAATTATAAAGATACATCCACATTATGGAAAAAAGACTATGCAATAGATGCATTGAAATATAATTTGCCATTGATGCCATATTACTTATCAATGATATTATTAAATCATTCGGATCGTTTAATGATACAAAAAATTGATGGTTATGAAGATGCTGCTTTATATAGTGTGTCATATAGTGCAGCTATGGTCATCTTTGTTATAAGTGGTGCGTTGAATTTATCTTTACAGGCATGGCTGTTTAAGGAATTAAAGTTAAAGGATTCGTCGAAAGATAAAAGTAAATTGATAACAGTCGGGACAATTATAGTTGCTTTTTGCGCTATTGCGGAAATTGTGATGGCTCCAGAAATAATTTTGATTTTAGGAGGGAAAAAATATTTAGAGGCAATATGGGTTATGCCACCATTAGCAATTAGTGTTATTGTTATGTATATATATCAACAATATGTAAATATCTTGTTCTACTATAAAAAGACGAAATTTATTTTGTTTGCGTCAGTATTTGCAGCAGTGTGTAATATAATTTTAAATGCTATTTTTATTCCGATTTTTGGATATGTTGCTGGTGGATATACGTCATTAGTAAGCTATTTAATAGTCATGATTTTATATTTTGTATTAGCAAGAAAAGAATGTATTGATAATGAGATACAAATGAAAAATTATTTTAATACAAAAATGCAAATGACAATACTTATAGGTACGAGTATTGTGGCGTTGTCTATGGTTGCTGTATATAAAAATGCAGTTGCTAGATATTTGTTGGCTTTAATGATGTTTGTATTGTTGGTTGCAACAAGGAAAAAATGGATACCAGAACTGAGAAAAGGAAAGAAAGTATGAAGAAGAAAAAACGATTAATTTTTATGTTATTTTTTCTCATAATATTTTTTACAGTAGGATATATAATTTTACCACGTATTAGAGTAAAAATTGAACAAGAGAAATGTGACAAAATATATGCAAATAAAATATTAAAATTGCCGGACAAAGAAAAAACTAATGTAGGATTTACATGTACAGGGCTTTATTGGGATAAAGAAGAAGAGTGTTTTTTTATAGGGAATGCAGGTAAATATAAGCCTAATGATAAAACTTTCCAGGCTTCTGTCGAAATAGTTGAAAAGGATTTTTCGGCTATTAAAGGAGATATACCTTGTTATTTAAAATTTGAGAATATGAGAGATATACAAGGAGTTACTAAGTCAACAGATGGAACTATCTGGTTATGTTCTTATGGAGAAAACAAAGTTCGCCATATAGACGAAAAAGGAAATGAATTAGGAAGTTTTGATATAAAAGAACCATCTGGCATTACAAATGATAGTAGGAGTAACACGCTTTGGATTTTGACAAATAATTATTTATATAATTGTTCATATGATGGCGTAGTACAAAAAACAATTAAAATACATATAAAAGGACAAGATCAATTGTTTTTAGACGAAAAAAATGATTTGATATATTTTTCAGCAGGTGTAGACTATCATGGAGATAGCTATATTTATACAGTTGACTTAAAAACAAGTAAAGTTAAACCATTATATGTATTGAAAGATTCATATGCAATTGAAGGGATTACGATTGTTGATGATGTATTGTATGTGCTAAATGATGGTTATTATCATGACGCTGAAACGCCAATCAATCAAGTTAATATGTATTTTTTAAATAAGTTACAAACCAAAGAAAATTATCAGTAAATGGGGGAAATATAATGAAAATAGCAGTAGCAGGAACAGGATATGTAGGACTTTCTATTGCCACATTATTATCTCAAAATCATGAGGTAATGGCAGTAGATATTATTCCAGAGAAAGTTGAGAAGATTAATAAAAGAATCAGTCCAATCCAGGATGAGTATATTGAAAAGTATTTGAAGGAAAAAGAACTGAATCTGACAGCTACATTGGATGCAGAAGCAGCGTATAAAGATGCAGATTTTGTTGTAATTGCAGCTCCGACCAATTATGACAGTAAGAAGAATTTCTTTGATACATCAGCAGTAGAAGCGGTCATTAAGCTGGTTGTTGAATATAATCCAGATGCAATTATGGTAATTAAATCTACAATTCCGGTAGGGTATACTGCAAGCATTAGAGAGAAATTTCACTGTGATAATATTATCTTCAGTCCGGAATTTTTACGAGAGTCAAAAGCATTATATGATAATCTGTATCCGTCCAGAATTATTGTGGGAACAGATGTTGAAAATGCCAGATTGGTAAAAGCTGCGAACACGTTTGCCGGATTGTTACAGGAAGGTGCAATTAAAGAAAATATTGATACATTGATTATGGGATTTACAGAAGCAGAGGCAGTCAAATTATTTGCTAATACATATCTGGCTCTTAGAGTTTCATATTTTAATGAGCTTGATACTTATGCAGAAATGAAAGGACTGAACACACAGCAGATTATTAACGGTGTGTGTCTTGATCCTAGAATCGGTTCGCATTATAATAATCCGTCATTTGGATATGGTGGTTATTGTTTACCAAAAGATACCAAGCAGCTCTTGGCTAATTATGAGGATGTTCCGCAGAACATGATGTCTGCAATCGTTGAGTCTAATAGAACAAGGAAAGATTTCATAGCAGATCGTGTATTACAGAAAGCAGGATATTATGCTTATGGAGATGAAAATACTTATGATGCTTCTATGGAAAAAGATGTTGTGATTGGTGTATATCGTCTTACTATGAAATCAAATTCAGATAATTTCCGCCAGTCCTCTATACAGGGAGTTATGAAGAGAATTAAAGCTAAAGGGGCATCAGTTATTATTTATGAGCCAACATTGGAAGATGGAAGCACTTTCTTCGGAAGCAAGGTTGTGAACAATCTGGATAAATTTAAGGAGCAGAGTCAGGCAATCATTGCAAATAGATATGATAGCTGTTTGGATGATGTACAGGATAAAGTATATACAAGGGATATTTTTAAAAGGGATTAAAAATGAATACTCTGGCACTGGAAAGTGCCAGAGTATCAGTATAATATGATTGGATTGACACGAAAAAATGAGAAAGTATGAGCAAGTTTGATAAAAATGAAAAACTCTCATTTATCAGTGATGATATGTTAATGTGAAATTAGAGATAGATGTTTATCTGGAAGATTTATAGAAAAGCTGTCAGCTCCTAAATTATTGCAGAATAAAACTAAAAAAGATATTTACTTCTTTTGCCATGTGTTAAAATGATGCTAGCATACATCTGGGAGGTTAGAATTAAATTATGGATCAACAGTACATAAATTCAATTGTAGATATGATAGAGTCATCGAATTTGCGTTTGCGTTCAATAGAAATCAGGCCGGTATGCTATGATGATGACACTTCTTTAAAATCGACAGTATCTATTATACATTCGGATATTATTGGAGAACGTTCCAGATTCGTTAATATCGATTTAGTTGCGAATCTTTTGATTTTTACCGCATTTGATGGATTTGTGGAAAACAAATATTCGTTACCGGAAGGGGAAAGCTTTAAACGGCATTATGAGATTTTGCCAGATGTATATTCCATTTAAGTAGTGCATCTTTTCCAGAAATTCAGAGCACCTAAATCCGATATTTCAGAGCAGGTATTTCCGCTCTATAGTGCAATCGCCTATAATGAATCTATGCACATAAAATTGTGTAAATTCATTACAGGAGGTCGATAACCATGACTGATTATCGTGAAATCATCAGACTGCATAGTCTGAAGTTCAGCAATGTAGCCATTGCTAACAGCTTATGCTGTTCACGCAACACAGTTTCAGAGGTGCTTAAGCTTGCTGAAACACATTCTCTGGAATGGCCTATTCCAGAAACTCTGACTAACAGAGATATTGGGCATCTGTTTTATCCAGGCAGGGGCAATAATGAGGGAAGAAGACTCCCTGATTACGAGTATGTTTACAATGAACTGGCCAAGCCCGGTGTAACACTCTCACTTTTATGGGCAGAATACTGTGCAAAATGTGAAGCTGAGCATACGATTCCATATCAGCATTCACAGTTCAATGACAAATATCATGCCTATGCTGCATCAAAGAAGGCAACTCTCAGAATCAAGCGCAAACCTGGAGAAACAATGGAGGTAGACTGGGTAGGCGATACGCTTAAAGTTTATGATGCTGCCAGTTGCAGTGACATACCTGCATATATATTTGTTGCCGTTCTTCCATGCAGTTTGTATGGATATGCGGAAGCATTCCCGGATATGAAATCCAACCACTGGATAGAAGCTCATATCCATGCTTATTCATTCTTTGGTGGCGTAACACGTATTCTTGTACCAGATAATCTTAAAACAGGTGTGATCAAAAACACACGGACAGAGCTTATACTTAACCGATCCTACCATGAAATGGCAGAGTACTATGGAACTGCAATTATTCCTGCCCGGCCGGTAAAGCCGAAGGATAAACCGAATGCGGAAGGTACTGTAAAAGTTCTTGAAATATGGATCCTTGCAGCCTTAAGAAACCGGAAGTTCTTCACTTTTGATGAGCTTAATAAAGCCATCCATGAAAAACTTGAAGAATTCAATGCGAAACCTTTCCAGAAAAAGAAAGGAAGCAGGTTATCTGCATTTATTGAAGAAGAAAAGGACTTCCTCATGCCATTACCTGCTTCCCCGTATGAAACGGCTGTCTGGTCAACTGCCACCATACAACCCGATTATCTCATAAAAATCGGAGATTGCAAGTATTCTGTCCCGTATGAATTTATCGGTAAGAAGGTCGATATCCGTGTCACTGAAAACAGTATTGAAGTTTTTTACCATAACAACCGTATTGCATCGCATGTGCGTAAGCTGTACTCTCCGGAACCGATTTATGTACCAGAACATATGCCTGAAAATCACAGAAAGTTTCTGGAATACAACACCGACAGTTTTCTGGACTGGGGAAAGAATGTTGGCTGTTCCACCCTTATTGTAGTAAAACATTTTTTATATATGCATAAGGTAGAACAACAGGGTTACAAATCCTGTACATCGTTGATGAAACTTGCGGACCGCTATGGTACGGAACGTTTGGAAAACGCCTGTGTTAAGGCACTTAGTTACACGCCAAGCCCAAGTTTGAAAAATATCAGCACCATTTTGAAAAATGGTCAGGACAAAGTGGCAGTAGAGAAAGCTGCTTCCAGCGCTTTTAATAAAGAAAGTTCCAAGTATGGCATTACCAGAGGTGCCTCCTATTACGAAGGAGGTGACCGTTCATGATCCGTCAGTCAACCATAGATAAGCTGCATGATCTGCGATTATCTGCAATGTCAGATGCTTTTGAATGCCAGTGCAGGGATCCTGAGACCTATCAGGGATTATCCTTTGAAGATCGCTTCGGTATGCTGGTTGATAAAGAATGGGATAAGCGAAAAAGCACAAAACTGCAAAAGCTTATCCGCAATGCTGAATTCCGTTATCCCAATGCGTGCATGGAAGATATCGAGTATCATCCTGACCGAAATCTGGATAAAGGACAGATGCTGGAATTCTCCACCTGCCGATATATATCCGATGACCACCATATCATTTTAAAAGGAGCCTCCGGGAATGGCAAAACATACATCGCCTGTGCGCTCGGGATCGCAGCCTGCAGGAACTTTATCAAGGTACGTTATGTACGTCTGCCGGATCTATTGAATGAACTGGCTGTTGCACATGGGGACGGCACGCTGAAAAAGGTGATCAAAGCATATCAGAAGATTGATCTTTTAATCCTGGATGAATTCCTGCTAAGTCCAATATCTACGGAACAGACACGGGAACTTCTTGAGATCATCGAAGCCCGTAGTGTGAAAGGCTCTGTGATTTTCTGTACACAGTTTGAACCAAAAGGCTGGTACAACCGCATTGGAAATGAATGTGATGCCACTATTTGCGAAGCAATCATCGACCGGATCATTCATAATTCCTATGAGGTGATGATTGATGGCCGTGTATCCATGAGGGAACGCCATGGCATTAACGCTTCCCGGAAAGGAGCTGTCCATGACTGACTATTGTGCCTTCAGCAAAGACCATAAATGCATCAAGTTTATGGATTATGAAATAATCCGCCACGAATTAGAGGAAGCCGATGAACTGTGTCATGATAATTGGATAGAAATCCAGCACTTAAGAGAATATATTGACCGTTTACAAGCACTTCTTACAGAACACGGAATAGCTATTCCTGATGAATACTAACTAAATGACTGCACTCTGCTCCGTGAATATTACGGTGCGGCAGAGCCGCCAGTCCGGTGTGGCGAGAGCCAC
>NZ_JRFU01000119.1 GCF_003122485.1 Eubacterium ramulus | reverse complement strand
TAATGCAGACACTGGATCGGTGTCAGTGCCACACCAAAAGGTGATGTCTTTGCATCAAACAATCTTCCGCCAGCGTAACCCTTCATAACTGTGATTCCAACGTTTCGTTCTTCACAGATCCGATACAGTTCTTCCCGCTCCGGTGCAATCCGGTTCAGACTTTCATCGTATGTTTCCGCAAAATAGTTCTCGATATTGTCTGTCGGCGGAAGCAGATCAAACGCAGGATTGATACTAAAAAGAATCATCTCCACTTCATCGCCAAGTGCTGCCATTTTTGCCACGTCCGGATTATGAGTACTCATACCAATATGGCGGATTTTTCCTGTTGCTTTCAATTCATGCACGTATTCAATAAATTCACCATTCATAATGCAGTTAAATTCTTCCGGCTCATCCACAAAATGAATCATGCCAAGATCTATGTAATCTGTTTGCAGTCTGGTCAGCAAATCTTCAAAAGCTTCTTTCACCTTTGGCATCTCTCTGGTTCTGACATACTGATTGTTCTGCCAGGTGGAACCAATATGTCCCTGAATGTACCATTTTTCCCGGCGTCCTTTCAAAGCAAGTCCAATGTTGGAACGGACATTTGGTTCCGACATCCAACAGTCCAAAATATTGATTCCCTGCTGTTCACAGGTATCAATGATTTCTTTTACTTCCTCCGTATTGTGTCTCTCCAGCCATTCTGCGCCCAGACCGATTTCACTTACTTTTAAACCTGTTTTTCCTAAAATTCTGTAATTCATCCCAAAACCTCCATAATCCCTTTATCTTATTACCTCTGTGAAGGCACGCATCATTTTTGCCGTAAGTCCCCAAATCACATGTCCCTCATACTGATAAAAACAAACTTTCTCCTTTCGGCTTCTCCAATTATAATCCCGTCCACCGCAGATCAGTTCATAGGGAAAATCCTCTCCGGGTTCCACCCTTGCCCGGGTGACATAGCATTTTGGCTCCGTATGTAAAAAGAACTCCAACGGAACCCGAAACACCTCACCCACCTCTGCCGGACTGAACGTATTCTGATATTCTGTTACTTCCGCGGCAAAGGAATACATGATCAGACTGCTTCCGGTATAAAGTTTGTCCATGTCTCCCAGATAATGAATCTGTTCTTCGCTCAATAATAATTCTTCCTGCAATTCACGTAATACCGCTTCTCGCGGTTCCTCGCCATCTTCCACCATACCGCCGGGCAGACAGACGTCTCCCGGCTGATGTGCTATAGTGGCAGCACGTACTTCAAACAGTACATCATATCCACCGTTTGTATTTTTCAATAATGGGATACAAACTGCTGCCTGATGACATTGATCCATGCCGATAAAAGTCGGCTCATGCTGTGCCAATTTTTCTTTTAAATTCTCCATTTTTATCTTCCTATAGCCAAATTTTCTGCAGGATTTCTTTCAATTCATTTGCAGAATGAAGGAGTTCCGTATGTTCCTTTTCATTTAACGGAATCTCCAGCACCTGCTGCACGCCGTTTCCTCCAACGATCGCCGGTACACTGATACACAGATCCGACAATCCATATTCTCCCTGCATCAAACTGGAAATCGGTAAAACTGCGCCCTCGTCTCGAATCAGTGCCACCACAATCCGCGTCACCGCCATGGCAACACCATAATAAGTGGCACCTTTTTCTTCAATAATCTGATACGCACTTTCACGCACCCTGCGATAAATCTGTTCCATTGCCTGTTCATGATCATAGTGCCCACGAATCTCACAAAAATCGTGGATTGGAATTCCCGATACATTGGCACCACTCCACACAGCAAGCTCACTGTCTCCATGCTCCCCGATGATCATGGCATGCACACTGGCAGAATCCACCTGCAGATGTTCACTGAGCAGATAGCGAAAACGCGCGGAATCCAGTACCGTTCCACTTCCAATTACCCGCTCCTTCGGATAACCAGAAATCTTCCATGCCGCATAGGTCAGAATATCCACCGGATTGCTGACAATCAGTAAAATTCCTTCAAAATTCTGAGCCGTGATCTGTGGAATAATGTTTTTAAATATTTCCACATTTTTGTACACCAGTGCTGTTCGGCTCTCACCTGGTTTCTGCGCCGCTCCCGCCGTAATAATGATCAGTCCACAGTCTCCTACATCCGAATAATCTCCTGCATAGATCTGCATCATATGCGCAAAAGGTCGTCCATGGGCAATATCTGCCGCCTCTCCATGCGCTTTTTTCTGATCCGCATCAATAAGCACCAGTTCCGAAAAAAGTCCTTTCTGCATCAATGCAAATGCCGTGGATGATCCCACAAATCCACAACCGATGATTGCCGCTTTCTGTCTGTTCATAGCCGTTTCCTCCAGATTCGTATAAAATATATGTTTATACTTTCCAAAAGCTATCCTTTTTATACAGACACAAATTTAGATTAAAACAACACCTTTATCTGTTTCGGCTCCGTAGATGCGATCAATTTTCCTTTTCGATACGACGCAGGCACCGCCGCATCCTCATTTAAAGCCTGATGATAATTTGCTGCATCCATCAACACAAAATCTGCATCATTGCCAACTTTTATGCCATACCCATCTCCCAGATGCAATGTTTTTGCACCGTTAACCGTCACAAACCGATAGGAATTCATGCAGATTTTCTCTGCAGTATTTTACTTCCTCCACCGCAGCATCAATTTCCGGCAACGGTAAACTTGCCAACACACCGATTTTCTCCGGATATTTATTCATTAATTTTGCACCATATTCGTTAGATGCCCTTGCAACCTCAATCGCTTCCGCCGCATCTCCCATATGTAAATGTGGAGAAGAAATTGAAAGGACACTGTAGCTTATGCCAAGCGTTTTCTAATGATATATCTTACCCGACTATACTTATCTGTTGCATTTTTCTTTATTACATCAATATTAAGGTATATCATATCTTTCGCAAAACCTGCATTAATCATGCATGGTTAATTTTCCTTATCACTGTCATCTATAATATTTCCATCATCAATATTTTTCTTAAAAAAATTCTCATAGGCATAGTCCCATAAAACCTGTGAACCTTCGGCGGTGTGAGCATTACGCTTCATGATCTGACTTATAGCGATGCCATGTTCTTTCCATGAAACACCATTGTTTACCACATTCAGCATAGCCGGCTGCAGGTTGTCCATCGTATGTGCAAATTTTGCCTCCGGCGTTTCTCCTGCCTCAAATTCTTCCCAAATGTCCCGCAGTTTGCTCTGCTGATCCTCTGGAAGCAGCGCATAGATACGATCTGCCGCCTGGCATTCCCTCTCGCGCTGTGTTTTCAATCCTTCTTCGTCATACGCATAGGTATCTCCCGCATCGATCTCCACAATATCGTGGATCAAAAGCATGGTAACCGTCCGCAACACATCAATTTTTTCATTGGCGTATTCTGACAAAAGTACCGTCATGATTGCCATATGCCATGCATGTTCCGCGTCATTTTCCCGACGCACATTGTCCGACAATCTCGTCTGCCGCTGAATAAACTTTTCCTTATCAATCTCTTTTATAAAATCAAACTGCTGATCCAGTCGTTTTCTATCCATTCCGTGCCTCCCTCTTTTTTGCTGAGTGTCCTTTTATTATATGCCACCGACCACGTAATATCAATTTTTTATTCATCATACATCCTCACCAAATGTTTCTCCCCTTCATAAAAAATCAACTTCCTGCATATACTATATGTTTTTTTGCATTTTTCTATGTGAAATAAGTATCAAATCTTGAAAAATCATACTTAGATGCTATAATAAACAATGGCTGAATCATGAATAAACATAATTTGTGCTCAGCATATGACACTCGTCACTTTATAACCATCCAGAATCAGCTAATTAATCCGTTAATTTTCTGACACTGAATGATTATGAACAGATATAAAAAAGTAATAGAGGAGATTTTTATGGGTACCATCACTATTCCAAAAGGTTATAAATCTGACCTCAATCTGCACGATACACAGATTGCGATCAAGACAGTAAAGGATTTCTTTCAGACACGTCTGGCTCAGGAATTGAACCTTGCCCGTGTATCTGCACCACTTTTTGTAGATCCGGCTTCCGGATTGAACGACAACTTAAACGGTGTGGAGCGCCCGGTAAGCTTTGACATTGCAGAGCAGAACGGACGCATCGGAGAAGTTGTACATTCTCTGGCAAAATGGAAACGTTACGCATTAGACAAATACGATTTTGAAGTCGGCTCCGGACTTTACACTGATATGAATGCCATCCGCCGCGATGAAGTGACAGACAACATTCATTCCATTTTCGTTGATCAGTGGGACTGGGAAAAAGTTATTGAAAAATCTCAGAGAAATCTGGATACATTAAAAGAAACTGTTCGTCAGGTTTACAAAGTACTGCGCAAGACAGAAAAATACATGTCCATTCAGTATGATTACATCCATGAAATCTTACCAAAAGATATTTTCTTTGTAACAACACGCGAACTGGAAGAAATGTTCCCGGACAACACTCCGAAGGAACGTGAATATTATATCGCACAGGCAAAAGGTGCTGTCTGCATTATGCAGATCGGTGATAAACTGGAATGCGGCGAACCGCACGACGGTCGTGCTCCGGATTACGATGACTGGGCTCTAAATGCAGATATCGTTGTTTACTATCCGGTACTTGACATCGCACTGGAACTTTCTTCCATGGGTATCCGTGTAGACGAAGTATCCCTGAAAGAGCAGCTTGACAAAGCCGGCTGCCCGGAGCGTGCAGAACTTCCGTTCCAGAAAGCAATTCTGGAGAAAAAACTTCCATACACTATGGGTGGTGGAATCGGACAGTCCCGTATCTGTATGTTCTTCCTGCGTAAAGCACATATCGGAGAGGTACAGTGCTCTCTGTGGCCGGAAGAAATGGAAGCAAAACTGAAAGAGGCTGGAATTCAGCTTCTTTAGGCTTATAATAAAATTAAATATTTTAAAGCGAAATCGAAGACTTCTTCTGCAACCGCTAGACGTGCGCTACCCTCATCTCACTTCGTTTTCATCGCGCTCACTCCCACCTCCTATAAAAGCTGGTCGGTTCCCGTTCGCGCAAAAACTTGTGAGACTCAGTCGCTTACTTAATCGCTTGTCGCAGAAGAAGTCTTCGATTTCGTCATTTACACATTCAAGTCGAACGCACGTGAGACTTGGTGCGTGATTCTGGTCAGCG
>NZ_JRFU01000118.1 GCF_003122485.1 Eubacterium ramulus | reverse complement strand
ACTCACCACTTGCAGAAGTGGGAGTCTCAACTCAGACTGAGATGAAACAATGAACATACATAAATCATTCAAAAACAAAGAAAACTTTTGCAGACGTTAAGAGTTTTTTAAGATTTCAGTGGTATACTAAATTTATTAAAATTCAGGTCGAACGCACATGAGACTTGGCGCGTAACTCCGGTCAGCGTAAGCTGACATATTCTTTTTAGAAAAAGACACTACTCCGAAAGGGACGAATTTACCATGAAGAAAAAACTGATTTCTCTGCTGCTGTGCCTTGTACTGTTCGCGGCATTATTTGGCGGAGCACTTTACTATAGTATAAACGCAAACGAAAAAGCGGTCTGGTATTTTTCCAGTGACTGCGAAGGCAAATTGAACAGTCTGTCGCACGTTCCCCAAAGTGCCCTTGCCAGCTATGACTCTCTGATGATCGTCGCGCATCCGGATGATGAAACAATCTGGGGCGGTTCTCATCTGTTGAACGGAAACTATGTAGTTGTGTGCATCACCAATGGCAATAACAAAACCCGCCGCCGGGAATTTGAATCTGTCATCAGACAAACCGACTCCATCGGCATTATGCTGACCTATCCGGACAAAACACTTGGGAAACGCGATAACTGGAACAGCTGCAAAACGGAAATTGAAAAAGACATTGCTTCGATTCTGAAAATGAATGACTGGAAAACCATCGTAACCCACAATCCGGAGGGAGAATATGGACACATTCACCATCAGATGACCAGCGAACTGACCACAACTGCTGTCTCTGACCAGGAACAGCTTGACCGGCTTTACTATTTTGGGAAATATGTGAAAGCGAAAAATATGGATTCCGACAAATATAAAAAATACCTGACCAATGCCATCTCCGGTCAGGAATTAGACCGTAAAATGGCATTGACCAGGTTATATGGTTCTCAGGAAAAAGTTATGGAGCATCTTGGTCACATGCTGCCTTACGAAAACTGGATTCCAGCATCTCAATGAACGTTTCCACAAAATCTCCATAAAAGTAAGAAAGCTTTTACTGGGTATCACCTCAACACACAATAAAAGCTTTTCTTTCACTATTAATTTTCCTTTATTACAACAATTCCCGTACCTGATATGCAAGGATCAGTTCAAACCGGCTCTGCAAACCACTGAAATCCCTGCCAAGGATCTTCTTGATCTTATTTAACTGGTAATTAATGGTGTTTCTGTGCACGTACACCGCATCTGCCAGTGCCTGCACGCTGCCGTCCAGCTCAAGATAGCGGCGCAGGAGTTCCAGATACTGTGTGTCATTTTCCCGGTCATAACGTTCCAATGCACCAAGCGTCTCGTGATAATAACTCTCCAGAACTTCATTATCTCCCACGGACAACAGAATCTTTTTCGCACCAAATTCATCATAAAAAAGTGGACTTTCCCCACGTTTTCGTGCCAGACGCAACAGGGTACAGACTTTTTTATAGTTCTCAAACAAATGCTCGATTCCGGGTTCATTCTGACTGACGGCAATCTTTAACGTCACAGTATCGAAACCTTCCTGCTCCTCCAGACGTTTTGCCAAATCGTGGATCTCCTCGTTTGCGAAATCATTCAATACGATAAAAATAGACTCTGAAGACACAAAATATCCGATGGTTCCCACCATTCGCTCCACCCGGCGCAGCAGATGCGACCGAAACATTTTCTGCCGGTAGACATTTCGGTTCAGAAAATCAATGTCGATTCCCATGATGCAGAATTTTCCATTTACATTAAAGTTATTGCGGGCAAGAGCCGGAAGATATTCTCTGGCATTTTTCGGATCAAACACGATATTTTTCAATGTGTCCGCCAGATTTTCTTCTTCTTTTTCGTTCTGGAAGATCTGGTTGGAAAAATCTCTCGTAATGTCCACCAGACGGGTTTTCCACGGCACTTCCAGCAATGGAAAATTCATTTTATTACAATAATCAATGACGGACTGTGGCACGGATGTAATGTAAGGTCCCACATTAACCACCAGACCACTGGCTTCCCGCTCATACAGATTTTCTACAAATTCCAGTAGCCATTCATTGCCGTTCTGCGCAATTCCCGTGGTAAAGATCAGTTCTCCGCCGTGAATGAATCCACCGGTCTCCACGTCCTCCAGGGTATGGATCCACTGCACGATATTGCCTGTCCCGTTCTCTCCTGCCAGAATCCGCATTCCGTACAGATAACTTGCTTTTTCACATAACTGCCTCAGTAAAATAGCCATACACATCGCTCCTAACTGAAAATTTTCCGCAATAATCCTACAGAAATCACACTATTTAAGTCTCAAAAAAGCTCTTATTGTAATCACACAGAACTCAATTGCAAAATCATCTCTAAATAGTTCCAATTTCTGTAAAAAAGAAGCCATGACCAGAAATGGTCATGGCTTCTTTGCGTCTGTCTTCGTTATTCTCCGTCAGCATTTCCCTAAATACTGACTTTTGATATATAGTAACTGTATTTTACAAAAAAGGCAAGTATATTTTTCACAATTTTTCTTGTGCTGCGGCACAAACATTCTTGAACAGCCCCATTTTTTCTTTTTGCTCACATATTTTTTTCTTGAAACAGTTTTCTCTCAATAAAAGGTTTAACCTAATCTCCAAACCGATAATTGACATAATCCACGTTCAAGTCGAACGTACGTGAGACTTGGTGCGTGATTCTGGTCAGCGCAAGCTGACATCTTCTT
>NZ_JRFU01000117.1 GCF_003122485.1 Eubacterium ramulus | reverse complement strand
AAGAGCGCAGGGTGGATGCCTTGGCACTAAGAGCCGATGAAAGACGTGATAAGCTGCGATAAGCTGCGGTAAGGAGCAAATATCCATTGACCCGCAGATTTCTGAATGGGGAAACCCACATGAGAACACCTCATGTATCCATACGCCAATCCATAACGTATGGAGGGGAACCCGGTGAACTGAAACATCTAAGTAGCCGGAGGAAGAGAAAGAAACAATCGATTCCGTAAGTAGCGGCGAGCGAACGCGGAAGAGCCCAAACCATGGTGCGTGCACCATGGGGTTCGGACTGCATAATTGATCTGAAGAGCTTAGCAGAATGGTTTTGGGAAAGCCAGCCGGAGAGGGTGAAAGCCCCGTAAGCGAAAAGTGATTCAGCATGGCAGTATCCAGAGTACATCGAGACACGTGGAACCTTGATGGAAGGAGCGGGGACCACCCCGTAAGGCTAAATACTACTTAGTGACCGATAGCGCATAGTACTGTGAAGGAAAGGTGAAAAGGACCCCGGGAGGGGAGTGAAAGAGAACCTGAAACCCTGTGTTTACAAACTGTCGAAGGGCTTTATATGCCCGACGGCGTACTTTTTGTAGAACGGTCCGGCGAGTTGTGCATACTGGCAAGGTTAAGGGATGAAGTCCCGGAGCCGCAGGGAAACCAAGCCTTAATAGGGCGCGTCAGTCAGTGTGTGCAGACCCGAAACCGGGTGACCTATCCATGTCCAGGTTGAAGTTGCCGTAAAAGGCAATGGAGGACCGAACGCACATCCGTTGAAAAGGGTGGCGATGAGGTGTGGATAGCGGAGAAATTCCAATCGAACCCGGAGATAGCTGGTTCTCCTCGAAATAGCTTTAGGGCTAGCCTCGTTTTAGTCTGGTGGAGGTAGAGCACTGAATTCCCAAGGGGGCGTCAAAGCTTACTAAGGGATATCAAACTCCGAATGCCATACAGATGATGAACGGGAGTCAGACTATACGAGATAAGTTGGATAGTCAAAAGGGAAAGAGCCCAGACCTGCAGCTAAGGTCCCAAAGTGCATGTTAAGTGGAAAAGGATGTGGGATCTCTAAGACAACTAGGATGTTGGCTCAGAAGCAGCCATTCATTCAAAGAGTGCGTAACAGCTCACTAGTCGAGAGGTCCTGCGCCGAAAATGTCCGGGGCTAAAACATGCCACCGAAGCTCAGGAATGACATAGTCATTGGTAGAGGAGCATTCTTAACGCGAAGAAGCAGTACCGTAAGGAGCTGTGGAGTGCTAAGAAGAGAGAATGCCGGAATGAGTAGCGAGAACAAGGTGAGAATCCTTGTGGCCGAATATCCAAGGTCTCCAGGGTAAAGCTGATCTGCCCTGGGAAAGTCGGGACCTAAGGTCAGGCTGAAAAGCGTAGCCGATGGACAACAGGTTGATATTCCTGTACCGCATGGTAACAGAACTGTGGGGACACGGGAGGGAAACATGGGCCGGAAATGGAAAGTCCGGTACAAGCGAGGTAGTCGCACAGCAGGCAAATCCGCTGTGCATAAGACGAAGCCGTGATGTGGAGCGAAATGAAGTAGCGAAGCATGTGCCCCCTCCTGTCGAGAAAAGCCGCTATTGTTTGCCATGCGCCCGTACCGTAAACCGACACAGGTGGATGAGGAGAGAATCCTAAGGCCGGCGGGAGAAGCATTGTCAAGGAACTCGGCAAAATGACCCCGTAACTTCGGGAGAAGGGGTGCCCACGCAAGTGGGCCGCAGAGAATAGGCTCAAGCAACTGTTTAGCAAAAACACAGGTCTATGCGAAACCGTAAGGTGATGTATATGGGCTGACGCCTGCCCGGTGCTGGAAGGTTAAGAGGAGAGGTTAGCGCAAGCGAAGCTTTGAATCCAAGCCCCAGTAAACGGCGGCCGTAACTATAACGGTCCTAAGGTAGCGAAATTCCTTGTCGGGTAAGTTCCGACCCGCACGAAAGGCGTAATGATTTGAGCGCTGTCTCGACAATGCACCCGGTGAAATTGAAGTACCAGTGAAGATGCTGGTTACCCGCGCCAGGACGGAAAGACCCCATGGAGCTTTACTCCAGTTTGGTACTGGAGCCTGGTATTGCATGTACAGGATAGGTGGGAGCTTAAGAACCTGGGACGCCAGTCTCAGGGGAGGCGCTGTTGGGATACCACCCTTGCAATATCGGGTTTCTAACCAGCCGCCGTGATCCGGCGGTGGGACAATGCCAGGCGGGGAGTTTGACTGGGGCGGTCGCCTCCGAAAGGGTATCGGAGGCGCTCAAAGTTTCCCTCATAATGGTCGGAAACCATTAGAAGAGTGCAAAGGCAGAAGGGAGGCTGACTGCGACACCGACGGGTGGAGCAGGTACGAAAGTAGGACTTAGTGATCCGGTGGCATAAAGTGGGATTGCCATCGCTCAACGGATAAAAGCTACCCTGGGGATAACAGGCTTATCACTCCCAAGAGTTCACATCGACGGAGTGGTTTGGCACCTCGATGTCGGCTCATCGCATCCTGGGGCTGTAGCAGGTCCCAAGGGTTGGGCTGTTCGCCCATTAAAGCGGTACGCGAGCTGGGTTCAGAACGTCGTGAGACAGTTCGGTCCCTATCCGGCGCGGGCGTAGGATATCTGAGGGGAGCTGGCCTTAGTACGAGAGGACCGGGCTGGACGGACCACTGGTGTACCGGCTGTCATGCCAATGGCATCGCCGGGTAGCCAAGTCCGGAAGGAATAAACGCTGAAGGCATCTAAGCGTGAAGTCCCCCCCAAGATGAGATATCCCATCCTTTTAAAGGAGTAAAAACCCTTGAAGAGTACGAGGTAGATAGGGCAGAGGTGGAAGTGTGG
>NZ_JRFU01000116.1 GCF_003122485.1 Eubacterium ramulus | reverse complement strand
ACTCACCACTTGCAGAAGTGGGAGTCTCAACTCAGACTGAGATGAATCTGCACATATACAAATAGCAGGAATGCGCAAAAACACATCCCTGCCATTTAAGAAAAGGTGATTTAAGATAATTGCATTGTCACAAAACGGCTCACCGGATAAACGTCCATCCGGTGTTGCTCCGCAAACGGCACCATGTGAAACATTTACAGTCTGAGAATGTACGTTAAAGGAATAATGTCCGCCTCGCGCATCCGGCCACTGCTGTACTTCATCTGCAATGAAATACATCATCTCGCGGTAAATGCCATCGACATGTGCTTCATCGTTACCGAATTTTTTCGGTTTGTTCAGCAGAAGCTGACGCATTCTCTCCTGACCTTCAAAATTGTGGTCTAAGGCATCGATCAGTTCATCCATGGTGATGTCCTTATCTTCGTAAACACATTTTTCAATCGCTGCAATGGAATCTGCCATGTTTGCAGCTCCTGTGATAAATAATCCTGCGGTACTGTATTTTGCACCACCCTGCTGTACGGATTTTCCGCTCTCTACGCATCCTTTTGTGACCATAGAGGCAAAAATTACCGGATAGCGGAGCATATGGATGCCCTGCATAATGTTATAACCAGTGGTAACCAGTTTATAATGATGAAGGATCTGCTTTTTCAGAGCATCTTTAAATTCTTCAATATTTTTAAATTCCCGCGGATCACCGGTCTGCAGTCCCATGAGTTTTCCGGTTCTCGGATCAACACCGTTATGTAACACGAACTCAATCATTTTACCCATGTTGACGTATCCTGCGTCCGGAGAACCATCGGTAGATCCACCGCCCGGTCCCGGCTGGATACATCCAACAATCGTCCAGTCTCTTGCTTCCTCAATGGTGCAGCCTTTTCCAAGAGTCATCTTCATGGCTGCATAATCGTTGAAAAATCCTGGATTAGCCTGTCCTTCCTGAATCATCTTGCATCCCTTGCGGATCAGTTCCTCCGGTGTGCCTTCCCAGGTTCTCACTGCCATAACCGGCTGTGTGGTCTTTAACTGGTTGGCAGCTTCCAGACACAGATAAGACAGCTCATTTGTGGCATCTTTTCCGTCCGGCATCTGGCCGCCGACCACCAAGATCTCCCACATCGGATATCCGGCAAAGGATGTTGCATACCATTTATCTCTGACTTCATATACCTCGCAGGCTTTCAGATAGAAGCACTCCAGCATTTCCAGTGCTTCATCCTGTGTGATATTTTTCTCATCAATGACATCTTTTTTGTAGTACGGCCACATATACTGATCGAAACGTCCAAAACCACAAGCTGTGGTACATACCTCGATCTGGAAATATACATGTGCAAACCATACCATCTGAAGTGCCTGCCAGAAGGTCTGTGGTGGTTTTTCCGGAACCACGCGGCAGTTTTCTGCAATGGCCAGAAGTTCTTTTTTTCGTTTTTCATCGGTGCAGGAAGCTGCCTGACACTTTGCTTCTTCTGCCATCCGGTGTGCATATGTGATCAGTCCCTGACACTGGATGATGCATGCTTTCCAGTAATCGATCTTCTCCTGATCTTCTTTTCCTGTGCTGACGGTGTTATCAATATTTCTCTGACACTCCTCCATGTAACCACGGATTCCAACAGTCAGAAGTTTTTCATGGTCACAGGTGGTCTCACCGGAAACACCGTTTCGCAGACCGACGGTAATGATATCGTCCTGAATACATTCTTCAATGTGTGCCGGAAGTGCTGTTTTGCCAGAAGTGAGATGTCAGAGATTCCGCTTTTGGAAACAAATCAAAAAATCAGTGCTGTGTCAAGAGCCGTTGGTTTTTCTACTACTGCTTATTACGAAAAATTTTTCCGGGAATGGTTCGGGCACAGTCCGCAGGAACATCGGGATCTGTTTCAAGATTACATTTTAAGTGAACAGAACCCTTCCCGTTTTCAAACACTGTCCGAAAATCAGTCTGTCAGCATTATTACCAGAAGTCTGGCAGAGCGAACCGACCATGAGATCAGTCCGGCGATCCGTCATACGCACATCCGTGTATCCGTTGATCCGAATCTGCCTGTCATTCTGGATCTGAACCGCACCTTTGTCGTTGTAGTTTCCACTGAAGATTATCATGCCATGGGAGAACGCTTATTCAACGCGTTGTATGAGCTGAATATTTCCAAAATCCAGCTTTTTCTATCTTCTGGAGATAGTGAAAGTTCCCTTGCACTGGTTGCTAACCGTTTCCAGTTTATGGGATATGAGGTGATGATCCAGACTGAATCGACTGAAAAATACCGTACCTCTGCTGCCTGTGATTCTATCGCTGCAGCAATCCGTATTTTCCGGCGCAGTTTCCGCTTCAGGAAAAATGGCTACATCTGCTGAATACAGAGCCGCAGACACAGATTGGAATTGAAAAGGCAGATACAGAGCTGCATATCAGTGCTTCGATTCATGGGGCGGGGATTAATGTGATTGTGGTGAAGCAGGTATAAAAAAGTGTCTTCGACACGTCAACTCCCCTGCCCCTCAATCATGAGG
>NZ_JRFU01000115.1 GCF_003122485.1 Eubacterium ramulus | reverse complement strand
TTTCTCAGTGGGAGTTCAATCTCCGACTGAGATAAATGCTCCGCGAGGATGTGCAGTGATTCTGAAAAGAAGATGTCAGCTTGCACTGACCAGAATCACGCACCAAGTCTCACGTGCGTTCGACTTGAAAAGGAGTTATTTATGTATTACACACTACATCAGCGACTAAGAAAAATAGAACTTGATTTTAAACCGGATTTAAACTTGTCAAGGCAGAATCCCATTCAACACGACTCTGACCTGACAGACTCTATTCGACATAATACATCATCTTCAGATTCAACTTCAAACGATTCCACTTGCATAGAAACCGTGCTGACACTCTCCCCGGCACAATGGGAACAGCAAAAAGCATCCCTGCATTTTCCATCCTACGCTGGTCTGGAAAACACCATCATCCGCAGCTGCAAAGCAGAGATCTATCCCCATTACATCTCCGGAAGCATGTGTATTCCCGACCGCAAACGACTGTTAGAATCGCCACTCTGCTTTACGTTTTATATGAATGAAGCCTGTATGGTATTTGTATCGGATGATTCTGTACCTGATCGCATTATTGAAACGATGATTCACCGTTACGAAAGCCAGGAAATGTCTCCGGAACTATTTTTGTATGGATTTTTCTCGGAATTTCTGACGGATGATATGGAACTGTTAGAATCTTATGAACGCAAACTGTTTTTGCTGGAAGAAAATGCCATGCGGGGCAATATCCACGACCTGATGCCCCGGTTATTAAAAAACAGGCGGGAGTTAACCCGCCTGCGCAATTATTATGAACAGATTGACGATATGGCTGGACAGCTGCAGGGCAACGTCCGAAATTATTTCGACCCGGAACGGCTGCAGCTGCTTCAGCTCATCGGCGACCGCGCCTGCCGTCTCCAGCAGGTGGCACAGCAATCGATTGATTACTGCCAGACCCTACGGGATTTTGAACAGGCGCAATCCGATCACAAACAGAATAAAACCATGCAGCTGATGACGGTTCTGACTTCTGTCTTTTTCCCGCTCACCGTCATCACCGGCTGGTATGGCATGAATTTTACCCATATGCCGGAGCTGGAAGCCCGTTATGGCTATCCGTTGTTAATCGCCATCAGTCTCGGCGTGATCGCCGTGGAGTTCTGGATTTTGAAAAAACGTAAGATTATATAAAAGTTACAGATTATTGATGATCAGCACGATTCCGGAAAGAATCAGTAACACAATCACAATCTTCTTAATGACTTTCTCATTCAAAACCGAACTGCTCTTCATTCCAAGAAATACTGCTGCCAGCATAAACGGAATCAGGATCACGACCTGCTTAAGCACTGCAAGTGTCAGGATTCCAGTCGCTGCATACAAAATAATACGGATCGTATTTTCCACCACAAATACCACACAGATATTTGCCTTGAATTCATGACTGTTTTCCGCCACTCTGCTCACATAAGCCGCCAGCAGTGCACCTACACCATACAGACCGCAAAGCAGACCGGAAATAATTCCAGTCAGTACCAATACAATTTTGGAACCGCCGGACTTTTTGTTGCTACTTTTGCTGCTTTTCATTTCCCGAAACAGCATTTCAATGCCAATGATAATAACTGCGATGCCAAAAATCACTTTCAACAGACCAGCATCTGTGTGTTTCAACAAAAAGATTCCCGGAATGCTGCCCGCCACGACCAAAGCGGTTAGTGGAAGCCAGATTTTCCAGTTCAACGATTTCCGTTCTTTCCAGACTAAAATAATATTGCTCGGATACCCCAACACTACTTCTAACGGTGAAATATTAATATTGTTTGCCGTGTAGCTTAAAATCCCGTTAAAAATCAGGGTGTTCGCAAAGCCGCATAGCCCCTTGATAAAAAATGCAACCAGTGTTGCAATGATAAACCAGATCATAAGTTTTCTTCTCCTTATTTACGTGTATGATTCTATAATACCTCTTGCTCTATACCAGATTTTTGACAAACAATTACAGAATCTTATTTTTATTGTGTATTACGAAAGATCAGCTGATTTTTGTAAATTCACAGTATCACTTATGATCGAATTTATCCAGTTTTTTATCCAAAAAACACGCAAACGTGACAATATAAGTCATTTTTGCGTGTTTTTCTTTTTCAGTTATTTTTAATGAAAATCAGCTCACACCTGATATTCTCTTACTGATTAATCCAAAATATTTCCATCAATGGAGATGGTCACTACCTGCCATGGAATAAATTTACCGCTTGCCTGTAATGCCTTCTTTGCTGCAAACTCCAGACCACCACAGCACGGAACTTCCATACGTACAATCGTAACGCTCTGAATATCATTATTGGAAATAATCGTTGTCAGCTTTTCGCTATAATCAATATCATCCAGTTTCGGACAGCCGATCAGAGTTACTTTGCCTTTCATGAAATCTTCATGCATGCGGGCATATGCATAAGCGGTACAATCTGCTGCGATCAGTAATTTTGCACCATTGAAATACGGTGCATTCGGAGCAACCAGCTTGATCTGGCACGGCCACTGTCCCAGACGGGAAACACTCTGCTGCGGTGCAGCCGGTGCGCTCTCCCCAGTCTCTTCCAGACGTTGGTTCAGCATACGCATCCGTGTGCCCGGGCATCCGCCAGCCATCGGTGCATGTGCCGGTGCGGAAGTTCCTGCTGATTTCGCGTTCTCTGCATCTTTTTTTGCTTTGTTTGCCAGAACAGCTGCCTCATCGTACGCTGCTGCTTCACGCTCAACAAATGTGATCGCATTGGTCGGACAGGCTGGCAGACAATCACCAAGACCGTCGCAGTAATCGTCACGAAGCAGTTTTGCTTTTCCGTTTACCATGCCAATAGCACTCTCATGACAGGCATTTGCACATGCGCCGCACCCGTTACATTTTTCTTCATCAATATGAATAATTCTTCTTACCATAAGTTTGTTCCTCGCTTTTTTATTTGTATTTTTTCGTTTTTTCAATTTAAAAAACATATCTTTTGTACCTTATTGTTGTTCTCTTTTGTAAGATGTACTTAGCATACAGTGTTTTTAGAGAAAAATCTGTGGTTTTAACCACGAAATATTTTTTATCGCAAAAATTTGTAATCATCACAGCTTATTTTTATAGCCATTCCCGCAAAAAGCCTTCCATTTCCTTCAAATCATCCGAAAATAATACATGTTTCATTTTATCTTCCGCCAAAAATCCCGCATCTTCCATCGTCTGAAACATCTGCTTCAACGGCTCATAAAATCCATTGCGATTAAACAAAATACTCGGCTTATGGAATACTCCGATCTTCGTCAACGTAATCGTTTCCGATATTTCATCCAACGTACCAATACCACCCGGAAGTGCAATAAACACATCCGCCAGCTCCAGCATTTTCCGCTTCCGCTCACTCATATCCTCTGTAAAAATTAATTTTGTCACATAAGGCTGTGGACGATTTTTAATAAAAGCAACATTTCCCGGAACAACGCCGATCACTTCACAACCAGCATCGTGTACTTCTTTTGCGACGATTCCCATCAGACCGGATTCACCACCGCCATATACCAGTGTATGTTTAGATGCTCCGATCCACTGTCCCAGTTCTCTTGCAGCTTCTGTATAAAGTTCCTCTTTGCCAAATTCAGATGCACAGTAAACAGCTATTTTCATATGTATCTTTCCTCCTGATTCATGAAATACTCTACAATCATTCTCAAATAATTTATCATGAACTCCCACAAACTTTCCTGTCAAACAAAAAAATACGCAGCCGTTTCCGGCTGCGCACTTTTTCGGACAATCCGCAATCACACGAAATGCACCGCTAAGCCTACGCTATTGAAAAAAGTGTCGTGGATTAGGCAACTGCAAGCAGAAGCCCTCTTCTCGAACGAATCATCCTTTTTCATTGTAGCACCAATAAAGCTCTATGAAAAGCCTAAAATTACGCTCTCAGCTTTTGCGTAACGACATCACGTTGTCCTTATTCCACAAAATTCCCACGTCAATGTATTCAACAGCAAGTATTCTTCTGTGCCTATCGGACTTCCATCACTACGCGTGGAAAATACATCACAGGAAATCAGATTTCCGGCTCTGCTGATTCCCTCCACAGGCGTATGCCCTACAACCTGAAGCAATTTACGCGGCTTATACAATTTCATTTTCGAATGTTGCGGTCTGAGCCAGATCGGTGATGCATCGTTCCACATCTCCGTTCGCCCCAGTTTATTAATCTCCCCTACAACCGCATCCACATCATCGTATTTTGCTTTCGGGACATATCCTTCCACAAAGTCATTCAACACACCTGCATGAGAAAAAAGCACATTATCAATTCTTTGCACATACTGGATCGGATTATTTTCCGGAACAGCCGAACGCAGATCAAGTAATTTTTTCTGAACGGTATAGGATGCCATGCTGCTGTATCCGGTTTCTAACTGATTCCAATAATAACTCAGGTCATGATTTCCAAAACACCATGCCGTATCAGGAAACTTTATCGCAAACTTAATTGCTTCATCATATGTTTCTTCATACAGGGAAACATCGTATTCCTTTCCCCAGTCATCTGCCAGATCCATCAGACAGACTACGCGATCTGCAATCTTCTGATGCATGAGTGCAGCGGCATGTTGAAACATATATGGTTTTAAATGAACATCGGGAATTACCAAAACTTTCATTGTCACACCTCATTTTTTCAACCGTAAATTCAAGTCGAACGCACGTGAGACTTGGTGCATGATTCTGGTCAGCGAAAGCTGACATATTCTTTTCAGAATCACTGCACATCCACGCGGAGCGTTTATCTCAGTCGGAGATTGTACTCCCACTGAGAAAGACTTGTT
>NZ_JRFU01000114.1 GCF_003122485.1 Eubacterium ramulus | reverse complement strand
GTCGGAGATTGAACTCCCACTGAGAAATACTTGTTACTACTCACCACTTGCAGAAGTGGGAGTCTCAACTCAGACTGAGATAAACTTTGCTCTCCACGAATCAGCGAACTCAAATTCTTTGGCGTTATATCAAGTCTTTTTGCAAAATTTTCCTAGGTAACACCACTTTCATCAATAAGCTCATTTATATAATATCCTGGACAAAATGCAATTGTGTTATTATGTTCTATATAGTTATTCATAACGTTTGCTCACCTCCGCTATCTCTATTTTGGCAGAAAGATCGACATCACAATAATATCCTTCATGGTTTCTGCTTAGAGCTAGTCGTCTTCATAACTGATACGAAAATGTTATTGCAACAATTTTATTATATTCCTAATTATAAGCGCATTCTCTCCAAATACGCAATCAGATTTTTCATCTTCTGCTTCTGAGATATCCGTGTCAAAACCGATTCCAACTACACGCATGGTAACCTGACTTTCATCTGACACAAATACGTCGATGGCAGTATCGTCATTTACGCCATACAATACCTGTCCACTCATTTCTTTTCCTCCAGAATCGTACTTTTAAATCTCTGATTTTTTCTTTTTTTCTGCCACACCACAGACACCATTGCTGCCACCAGAAAACCAATACTGATCCATTGCGATGTTGACAGTCCTGCATAATATCCTCTCTCAGCATCGTATCTCAGATTTTCCAAGCAAAACCGCAAAATAGCATACAAGATCAAATAGGTTTCAACAGTATAATACCACTGCTTCTTTATCTGCAAATATAAAATAGCAAATGCAATGATCATTAAGCAAGCTGATTCTACCAACTGAACCGGGAATAATTTTATGCCCGGAATTGCATAAGAACCTTCCGGAAAAACGACCGCTCCAATTCCATCATATGGGATTCCATAACAGCATCCTGCCATAAAGCATCCCACTCTTCCAAAACTATGCATAAATGGTATAAGAAATATAAATTTCCGAACATATATCCCTGCCGGGATCTTGTGAATTTTTCCTGCCAGAAATACGAAGATCAATCCAAAGATCAATCCTCCATAAAATACAAATCCGCTCAACATTAAGGCATTAAAATATTGGAAATCTGTAATCCGCGACCAGTCGATGCTTTTATAAGAGACCAGAAGATACAATAGCTTTGCTCCCAGGAAGCCGCCTAAAATACAGTAAGCCTCTAATATCATCCAGTCATTAAAATCCAGTTTTTCATGCTTCAACACAAAAAAAGCAATGATATTCCCTATTACAACCCCAGATGCGATCAACAAACCATAGGACGGAATTGTCAAACCAAATAAATGTAAATATACGTGCATGTTTCCTCCTGAATATAAAAAAGGCTTCCGCATAATGCGGAAACCCCATTCTTAACTTTTCCAAACTTATAGACTAGTACAAACTAGCAAGACCAGCAGTGCAACCTATGCAAGCAATATATAAGATAAGGCTAAGTATTAAACCAATGATAGAGCAAACTAAACCACCGGTAGCGATACCTTTATGCTCCGGATTTTTTCTTCCAATCGCTCCTAAAACAATACCAATAATTGCTAAAATAGCGCCTAACCAACCAACTAATCCACCGGAAACAGCGCCAATGATAATTGAAATAATACCAAGTACTAATGATGCTACAGCCATTACAACTTCCTCCTGTTTTCTTATCTTTTGTTTTTCTGTAATTATCGCAGTAATTTATTATTTTGTCAATCTATTTATAAAATTTCTATAAATTTTTAATCAAAAAACTTTATTCTTGATAATAAAATATGCGTTTTACGCAAAATGGGCAATCCCATCAAGGGACTACCCATTCATTTTTTTATGCTATAAGAAATAATATCTATCTCATTTTTAGTACAGTTTTGCACCGGCCGGAATATGATTATCAACCATCAGAAGGTGAAGTTTCTCCTCTCCCTCTTCCTCATGGATTGCGGATAATAACATACCACAGGAATCAATTCCCATCATGGCTCTTGGCGGCAGGTTTGTGATAGCGATCAGTGTCTTGCCAACCAGTTCTTCCGGCTCATAGTAAGCATGAATACCACTTAAGATTGTGCGGTCTGTGCCTGTTCCGTCATCCAGAGTAAACTGTAACAGTTTTTTGGATTTCTTTACAGCTTCGCATGCTTTTACTTTTACTGCACGGAAATCAGATTTGCTGAATGTATCGAAATCTACTTCTTCTTTGAACAGCGGCTCGATCTCTACTTTGGAAAAATCAATTTTCTCATTTGCAGTGAAGAATCCGTTGTTGTCTCCTGCTGTTACTGCCTCTGCATCGTTTCCTGCTTTTGCAGCTTTTTTGTCAGAATCCAGACTCTTCATTGTCGGGAATTTTTTTGATTGCTAAGCTAACTCTTGTATATTCTTGCAAACCCTTGGAAAATGGGCTTTCCCGGATTCTATATACTTGGATACTCTTGGACGTTTTTTTGACTTTTGTGCGTCCAAAAGATGTCATTCGCCTTAAAATACGTCTTTTTATTTTATGCATGTACTGCTGTGTCAAACACAACAATACTTAGCAAGTATAACATATTTGCCACAGTATGAATAGGTATATTTTCAATCTTCAAAGAGTTCAATCGCAGGACTCTTTTCTAAAAAATATCCATATTTTTTGATAATTTCTCAATTACTGATTTGGTAACATCTGGGTTTGCTTCTGCATATATGTTCATGGTAGTCGATACATCAGCATGTCCCATTACCTCTTGAATTACTTTGATGTTGGTTTCATTCTCGCAAAATCTTGATGCAAACGTATGTCTGAAGATATGGCAGGAGAATCTTGGAATCATAACAGGTTCTCTCTTCTCCTTTTTAGCAGCCACCTCTTCTTCTGAATTATGTGTATCCACAATTCTCTTGATTGCCCGGTTTACTGCTGCTGGGTTATGTGGCATCCCAAATCGGTTTGTAAATACAAAATTGGTCATTCCATCCACATTCTCAACACAAAAGCCTTCCTGCTTCTGTCTCTCATATTCTTCCTGAAGCACATCATATACCTGCTGCATCATAGGTATTCTACGATTACCAGCTTCCGTCTTTGGCAAAGATACTCTAAACTCACATTTATATGAATCATCCGCTCTCTGGTAATAGGTTAAGCTATGATTGATATCAATGATTCGATTCTCCAAATCAATATCATCCCAGCGTATCCCAATTGCTTCTCCTATTCTGCATCCAGTTCCTAACAAAAATACAAAGAATGGATACCAGTGATAAAAGAACGGATTCTTTGCTACATACTCCATGAATTTTCTCTGCTGATCCACAGTCAACGCTCGCCTTGTTTTTCTGGCACCACCATTACGCTTCTTTACTTCACAGTATGCTCCGTCTACCGGATTCTTCCTTATGATATCATCTCTGACAGCAAGCTGAAATGTAGGTCTTAATACTGTGTTAATTGTCTCAAGCGTATTAATCTGTAATCCCTGATTATTAATCAAGTCTGTATAAAAGAATAACACGTCTGAGTATTTCACATCTCTTACTTTCTTCTTGCCAAATGTATCACGAATAAAATGATTCCATGTATACAAATAATTACTGTAAGTAGTGCTACGCAATTCTGTTTTAGTTGATATGTACCTGTCAAACAAAAAGTTTACATCAGCTTTTCCTGCGACATAGATATCAAGTCCATCCAACTGGTCTTTTTGTAACTGTTCTTCTCTTTCTCGAAGCTTTACCAAAGACTTTGCATAAATGGTTCTTTTCTTGCCTAATGGATCAATATATACATATGAGTATCTTCCGTCGCCTTTTCTGTAACCCTCACCCTTTCTTAATACTCTGCCTTTACCATCTTTTCTACAAGCCATTATTCTCTCCTTTCCGGAGAAAAGAGCCTGTTCTACTGATTAGCCTGCTGCTTCATTTGTAATTCAACACCCATTCTAATCAATTGCGAAATGGATAGATTATGAGTCTCAGCATACTCAACCATTATCTGGTATTCCTCTTCTTTGAATTTAACAGTTACCTTATGATCAAAAGGTTTATCTGCTTTTGGTCTTCCAGTTCTAACCATCTGTATGCCTCCTTCATATCTTAGTCATATTATACTTTCGGTCTGACCGAAAGTCAATACATTTTTTCTCTCTTGGCTCATTTTTCTCCATACTTGTTTGTATTTCTTCTATATCAATGCGTCATTTCTCATAATTACTTATAAAACTCGTCATCTACAATATGGAAAGTCTCCAGATATTCATCAATAATATCCAGATTAACCAACACCAGCTGATTCACTTTATAACATGCCTTTGCATCCTTCGCTAACTGCATAAACTTTGACACACTCATTGAATACATCTCTGCTCCTTCTGAATATCTAACAAATCTTTTATTATTAGTCTTTTTAGTTCTGCTGTCCATTTGCTAACTCCTCCATTACCATTTTGCGAGCTACAGGTAACAGATCAAACTGTCGTATCAATGCTCTGTCTATTTCTTCTCTCACGCCGGAATCCTCAATGACAGTTCCACTTTTTGCTCTAATGCAGCCTTTTGAAATTGTCTGTGCATCTTCAGGCATAAAATCAGAGATCTTACTTAATCCAAATCCACTCACATCCTTCGGATTTAAAATCACATGTACCGGAATATCCTTTAACTTACTGCTCAAAGGGACTACTGACACCTGCGGTGCACCATCATGATTACTGGCATCACATGAAATAATTATTCCTGGTCTGATTCCTCCCTGGATGCCATGTGGATTTTTTCCAAAATCTGCATACACGACATCAAATTTATTATACTTACCATATCTTCTTTTTTCTGTTCGTCTGCTCATATCTATGCTCCCTTCTTGATGTGCATATCCAATCTGCCCTCATCTACAGTCACCACAATGCCGCCTGCTTCAATAACCAGTCCTACCTTAAAATAAGCATCCGCAACACTGCTGGATATAGCTGCCATATTCGCAACAACTACTCCACTGATTTGCTTTTTGCGGATCATATTCACAATCTGATTCCACTGGCGATCAACATCTCTCTGCGAAAAGCCATTGCGTCTTATCTTTCCCACGATTGAATATTCTTTTCTCTTTACAAATTCATGTATATATTTGCTCTGCTTGTCTTCAAGCATATTTACTTTTTCCAATGGAGCCTGCACTGAAAGATATTCTATGCAATCCATCTTTTTAATCTTTCTTCTCATTCTCTGCCTCCTATGCTGACTTCAAAGCCTGCTCTATCATAAAATCAAATGTCTTTTTCAAATAATCCTGCTTATCTGCAGGTAACCGCTTTAGCCTCGAATCTAATGAATCCGGTGTACAGTCTATTGCAAGTAAGCTATTTGCGTCTGTTTCATAAACTTCCATAAGCATATACAAATTTTTCATGCTCAAGTTTCTTCCTCCTTGCTCCACCTGTCCAAGTGTCGAAACACTTATTCCAGTTTTAGCAGCAACCTCTTCAATGAGAAGTCCTTTGTCCTTACGGATATCACGAATCACCGGACCAATTTTATATCCTTCATATTTCATCGTCGTACCCTCCAATGTCCTGTGCCATTTCCCTAATCATCTCTACAGCTGCATCTTCTGTCTCGTACTGACCAAGCCACTTCCCACTTGAATCATGTACAACTGTTCCGAATGCAGTCTGTGTAAATCTGCAATCCTTCACAGCCGGGACTTGTTTGTCCCGACCGGAATGATTTTCTGTTGTCGCTCTACCAAAGGACTCCGTTAGCATCCAAAATCCTCTGCATGAGATACAATAATTGGCACCGGACCGACTTCAAGAGAATAGAGCCATATGCCCATATCTGTGATGGTCTTAACAAATTCTTCCAGATCATAAATGTCATCTGTGATCTCATTCAGGCTTCTGACTACTACAACCTCAAAGTCTTCCTCTTTAAGTGTTGCAAAGAAAGCATTCAGACCTTCTCTGTCATAGTCCCTTGTCATTGAACGATCACAATACGCATCATTGATTATTACTCCATTAGGCATTGCCTGATCACGCATATTCTCGACCATCTGGACTACATTAAGTTCTGCTCTGCGTGACTTTACAAATGCAATACCCTTTGCAAGCTCCTGATTATCTGTACCTTCGTTTCCTACTACGTTAAAATCTCTTTTATTCATTTTGTTATCTCCTTTACGATTTCGTATTGGAGAGTTTTGGCGCCTCCACTCTCGTGGTGTGCTGTTCCTTAGCACATGATTATGATAGAATACTTTCACTTTTTATGATTTGCCTATAAAGCCTAACTTTTCATTGTTTGTAGTCTTTAAAAGACTATTTTGTAAATGTTTCTATTAAGACCTTAATGGAATCCGCCTGCTCCTGTGAAATAGTCAAGCACTGCTTCCCAAACAGGAGGTAATCAACAGAACAACCTAGAATCTGACTAATCACATATAACTGAGGCACAGTACAATTTGCACGTCCATTCTCAATCCTAGACATCTGATTACTCTGGATATCTAGCACAGCTGCTAAATCAACAGCGGCAATCTTTTTATCTATTCTCAACTTTTGAATTCTCTGACCAATCTGTAATTGTACGTCCGAACTATATTCTTTAAAATCAGTCCATGTCATTCTGTTCACCTCCTCTCATGCAAAATAAAAAGCAGTGGTAATATTTCCTACCACTGCAATTAAAACACATATTTTACATTGATTCGATTCCCCCAATTTTAATATTAAAAAAGGGGTATTCTCATTGAGGCTTTTTACGTTGTGCCTCTAGCTGTTCAATAAACTCTTTTACTCTTAATCTTTCTTCATCCGTTATCATTCCCATTCTTTTTTCATATTCTCTTCTACTTTTATTATTATCACAATATGTTTTTAGTGCTTCTTGAAATACATTTTCACTGGTGTCCCTAAAACTAAAATCTATATCCTCATCTTCAGAATCCTTCAATACCACCTCTCCCCATAGTTTCTTTTGAGTTTCATTATCTATTTCCTGTAGTCTTTCACATATAGCCTCAAATCTTGGCTGTAATTTATTGATGAAGCCATTAGAACGCAATATTTCCTTTCTTTCTAATAATAAGTCCTTATATTCCTCATTCTTGTCCAATTCTTCTTGCAACTTCTTTATAATCATTTAATAGATTTCTAATTATCTCTTTAGATGTTCTTATATGCCGGTATAGCCCGTTATTCCGGGCTTTTCCGGCACATTTCATATCGGAAGAACCTCACAAATCTTTTTATTACCCCTCATGTTTTCGCTCTCAAAAGTAGTAAAAGCAGTAGTAAATTCTGCGTACTACTTATGCCGCCTTGGTTTCCTCGGCGCTTTCCGCCGCAGGCTCCGGCTTGGCCTCTGCGGTGGGTTTTGCCTTGGCTTGCAGCCGTTCCATTTCCTCCTGTGCGGAATGGAAAGTAGCGTGGGCGTAATAGTTCAGCGTCATTACAATGTTGGCGTGTCCCATGATGTACTGCAATGCCTTGGGGTTCATGCCCGCGTTTGCCATTCTGGTACAGAATGTATGCCGCATGGTGTGCGGCGTCATCACATCGGGCAACGGCTCCTTGTGGCACTTGTTGTACTTCTTGGCAAGGCACTTGAACATGGCGTCATAGTTGACGGCGGTTTTGGGCAGGCCGTCCGGCTCGGCACAGACAGAATGTATCCGTCTGCCCTATGACGCGCCGCCATTGTCCTGCGGGCGTATTTGTCAAGGAGCAAAGGGGCCGCCGGGAAAACAGGCAGGCGGGGAAAGGGAAAGCCGCCTGTCTATGGCCGGGGCCTTAACCGTCAGTCGCCAATGGGACTAACGATGGAATGGATCAGCTTGATTTGCAATCGGCGCTTCATATACTCGTCAATGCAGATATGAGGCTGGCCGCTGCCGTCATAGAGCGTCCGGGTACACAGCTTATTGATATAGCCGTCATAATGCTGCAAGACACGCTCCACGGCTTCGGCGTTACCGGCGCAGGCCGCGTCGATCACAAAATCAGGCAGAGGGCTTTTGCCCTTGTAACTGGATTGCTTCATCCGCGTTTAACCTCCCTCCGGCATGAACGCCATCAATTTTATACGCAAGTCTTTTAGGGTGCTTGTCCTGTGGCGCTGTACTGCGCTGCGGGACATTCCCATCAGGCGGCCGATTTCTTCGTCAGTCAAATCCAGAACAAAGCGGAGAATCAAAATACTCTGCTCGTCTTTTGGCAGGCTGGCAAACGCTTCGGCCACAAGCTCGTTGTCGATATGTAGGTCATAGCCATGCGAACTGAATGTAAAGCTGTCGCATGAATACCGATCTACGGTCGAGAGCTTGTCCCAATCAGCCGGGGAAAGAGCGTCCAGCGACACTTCACGGTCGCGGCGGCACTTCATTTCCCGCAGATAATCTATCGCCTCATGGTACAGAACCAGCTTGCAGTAGCGGTCAAACTGGCCCCATTCACCGTATTTGCGGGGGATCGCTTCCATCTTCTCACCCCCTTTCTATGGGGGATGTGGTGGTTCTCTCCCTTTCCGCCAATAGAGCGAATGGAATCTCTCTGGCTGCCCGCTAAACGCCTCCTTTTTTCACTTTTTTGAAATTTCTTTTTGCGCCGGGAAACAGACCGCAGGAAACAACAAAATTCGCCCGGCAGGTCAAAGACCCACAGGGCGAAACAAAAAGCAATATGTTCTTTTCCTACATGGTATAGTACATATACACAGCCGCTTGTCCCCGCTGCTGGGGGACGGCTTTTTTTGACAGGCTAACCCCTGTCGGATTTTGTCGAAGTAGTTTTCGTTGCATGGCGGCTCCCTCCTAAAGCCGCCATGCCAGAACACGGTGCAGGGGTCGTCGAAGCAAAAAGAAACGGCGGCCTTGATCTACTCAAAACCGCCGTATCCGTCAGTGATACAGGAAAGCGCACGAAATCCTCTGCCCGTCAGCGGTTTTTTTCTTTTCCCCGCTGTGGAGGCAGATGTTTCTTATTGATTTACCACAAGCATAAACTACAAATGTTACACAAATGTCCGAGGTGACTTTGATTTCGACAGAAAAACAGGCTGAATTGTTACAACGCTCGGACATTTCAAAAAATAGTGTTCTACTCAACCGTTTCAATCGAATCCACAATATTCATTTTTGAAATTTTCCGTAGCGGAATTGCTGTTGCCAGCAAGCAAGCTCCTACGGCCAAGAGGGTTGCTTCAAGAATGGGCATGACAGGGATTGCAACAAGCTGGATGGTGTCGCTCGTGGCCGCCTCAATGAAGATCGTACAAACATATCCCAGTACGCTTCCGATCACAGAGGCAATGACTCCGTAATATGCACCTTCCCAAAGAAAAGTTTTATAAAGGCTACCGGCGCTCATTCCAATGGCCCGCTGCATACCGATTTCTGTTACTCTGGTGTGAATATTTGTGTAAACGGTATTGATGATATTAAGAATACCGATCAGGCCAACGAAAAGGATCAGCCCCCATGCCAGCATTTGAATCTGTGCAAAGCTCTCTTTCAGTTGCTGGTCGCTTTCTTCATACGACAAGAATGTTGTCCCCGGCGTCCTATCACAAAATGACTCGATAAATGTATCAAAAATTTCCCTGTCTGCGCCCTCGTTCAGCGTAGGCAAAAACTCTGAATAGGTATCTTTTCCCGTCAGGCGTTCATAGATAGCATCATCAACGATCACCTGAACACCATTTGTGAAACCGCCATTTCCAATACCAAGATAACCGTCATAGCCATCCAAGGTTTTCAAAACATTCAGCTCCATTCCCGCAACACAGATGTTTTCTCCGGCCTCTATATTTGTAAATTCAAGAACATCTTCGCCGTAGCTCATGGGAATAGGATTTCTTACTATACAGGCGTTCCCTGATTTCAGTTGTCCAAGCTGTTCTTCTGGTAATTGATCCCCCATAAAATAATCCCAATATTCATCGTTCAATCCGACAACCTGAAAAGTTTCACCAGGTTTCAGTTGAAATTCAAGACTGATTTCATCGAGCAGCCCATTTTCATTTTGTTCGTAAAGCGAAAATTGTATGGCGGCTACACTTTGCACAGCTTCATTTTTCCGCAAAGTGTTCAGATCATCTGTGGTAAATCCAACACTTTCATTTGTGATCTGATAATCTCCTAAATGGTTATCTTGCAGGGCGCTTGCAGCGTTCAGGAGAGAGGAAAACCCTTGCAGGGCAATAAAAACCGTGATACTCATAACAAGGGACAAAATTGTAATTGCAGTACGGCCTTTATTTCTCTTTAAGTTCAGGCGGGCATAGTATGCTTCAAAATTATGGATTTTCTTTGTTTTACGCTTTCTGCGGCGAATTTTCAGATTTGTTCCAGACATCGCCATAATGGGGGATACCCTTGCGGCTGATCTGGCTGCTGGCAATGCTGCAAACAGCGCAAACGCCAAAGTGATTGCTCCGCTTAAAACCAGTAAGGTTCCATTCAAAGAACTGTTCTCTGCTATTAGAGTTTTCAATTCAGAAGCATCCTGAACCAAGAACAATTCAGGGGAAACCAAGCCGGTAGCTGCCTCTAAAATTCCTCTGGCACTCAAGAAGCCAAGAAGCATACCAATAGGAATCCCCATCAGGCATAATAGGATTACTTCAATTACAATGATCTGATAAAGCTGTCCTTTTTCGCCTCCAATAGCCCGAAGCGTTCCATATCCCTTTATCCGTTTTGAGACAGATATTTTCAGAATGTTGTAAATCACAAGGCCCGCAGCCAGCAAAATTAAACTACCCACTAATATCCCTGCGACTGTCATAAAAGAGAATCCCTTATCATTAGCATCCTCGGAATTTGCAGTATAGGAAATTCCCAAAGCGTTCAAATATACAATATTGTAGCTGGTATCAAGCTCATGGATGTTCAATTCCTTATTGATGTCATCGACAACTGCTTGAAAACTCTTTTTATCGGTAGTCTGAATATCCACATTGTAATAAATATAAGATTCCGGTAGAAGTTGTTCGGCAGTTCCTTCTCCTACAACTCCCGTAACAGTGCCGCTTGTATATCCTAAGTAGTTATTTTTCAATCTCCCTGTAAGAACAAATTCCGCTGTATAGGAATAGCTGTCCACAATGTTGTGGCGAAGATTTTTTTGCAGTGAAAGTGTAATCTTATCTCCAATACCGCCCTCAAAGCCAAGATATTTCAGAATATCTTCCGAAAGAGCTATTTCCATCGGGGCTTCTGGCAGACGACCTTCTTCTACACTGGTACTGGACGGATAGATAGCGGCATTGTCATCCAAATATTCCATCAAACCAAGGGTAAGAGATGGGGAGAGTTCTAAACTTCCCATATAAATAGATTTCCCTACATAGGAAAGACGCTCATCCTGTTCCAGTGCGTGAAGCTGATCTGCATTCATCTGCAAAAAAGTGGCATATCGGTTTCCTCCGATAGCGATGGCCTGCTGTTCCCGCATTGCACTAAGTACGCCAATGGATTGTCCTACAATGGTTGTCATCATAGTAGACAGCACAACGGCAATCAAAATAAGAATAGAAGTGACTTTTTGGGACAGCAGTTCTTTCAATGCTAATGTACGATAAGATTTCATTTCGCTGTCACCTCCGTAAGCACACCATCTACAATCTGAAACTGCCGGTCTGCCATTCGTGCAATACGGCTGTCATGGGTAATGACAACGAGAGCTTTCCCCATCTTTTTCCATACATTTTGAAGCAGTTCCATGACTTCGCCGCCGCTTTTGCTGTCCAGATTTCCCGTAGGCTCATCCGCAAAAATTACATCCGGCTTTGCAATCAAAGCGCGGGCGATGGCTACACGCTGCTGCTGGCCGCCGGATAACTCATGGGGCAGATGTTCCAAGCGGCCCTGAATGCCAAGTAGTTCTGTAATCTGTTTCAGGTATGCTTCATCCGGTTTTTGTTTATCCAGCAAAAGAGGCATGATAATATTTTCTTTCGCCGTCAGAACTGGAAGCAGATTAAATTGCTGAAAAATAAATCCAATCCGTTTACGGCGGAATGCCGACAATTCCTTATCGCTGTAACTGTAAATATCTTTACCATCGTAGGTCAGCGAGCCGGAAGATGGCTTATCCAAGCCGGAAAGCAAATGCAGCAGGGTACTTTTTCCGCTTCCCGATGGCCCCATAATGGAAATAAAATCGCTGGATACAATTTCGAGATTTGCACGATCCAAAGCCACCACTCGGTTTTCACCGTCACCATAAATCTTTGATAAATTCTTTGCCTCAATATTCATAAAAAACACTCTCCTTATTTGTGGTATAAGGAGAGTGTAAATGATAAATCTCAAAAATCGCTCAAGGATTACACAAAATGAAAAATAGCCATTGCGGATGCACCGCCCCCGGCTCGATTTTCCAAAATCAATCGGCCACCATGTTTTTCACATAAAATTCTGCTGCTGTAAAGCCCCATTCCAAAATGTGAGGAATTACTACTTGTCGTTTCAAAGGGGGTTGGCCCATTCTGTACGAGAGACAGCGGATAACCAGCACCATCATCTTCTACATTCAAGGTCATAGAATCATTTTGCAGCGTTATTTGAATAGAGATTGCTTTTTCTGCAAATCGCGCCGCATTTCCAATCAGATTTTCCGCTACGGTAAGAAATAGCCCGTGATCTATACAAACAGTTCCGCCTGATGGGACTAAAACAGAAACTTTTTTGGATAGCGCCAACAGTCGTGCTGTTTCCTGCAATTCACTCTGCAAAACGGATAGTCTGATTTCTTTTGGCTTAACAGAGAGTTGTTCCAACTTTTGAACACTGCTCATAGCTTCTACATACTGCTCAATCCGTAAAGTGTAACTTTCCAGCCGGTCTATGGTCTGTTCGTCCTGAATACCTTGCCGCAAAAGTTTTACACTTCCTTTTAATACCGTAATCGGGTTACGCAGATCATGGGAAAATGCGGCATTGAGCCGTTTGCGTTCCTCGGCCTGTTGCCACAATAGCCGATTCGATTTCAGAAGTTCACTCCGCATTTCTTCAAAGGCAGCACATAGTTGTCCCATTTCATCGTTAGACAAAATCGGCAGCGAAAAATCCAGATCATTATTCTGAATCCGCATAATGCCATTTTGCAGGCAGGAAATAGGCTGTTTCAATTTGAGATAATAAAAAAGAAAGACTGAAACAATCAATCCGCCTACTGGAAAAAGAATACAGGAAACCGTCTGCACAATGTTTAGGGTAGCCAAAATACGCTGTTGTGACACCGTAGGAGATGGCAAAGGTACAACAGAGCCATCCGACAAAATTTCTACACCGCCTAAAGGATAATGGTTTTCAATGCCTCGGCAAAGGAAGATAACTGTCCCAAGCAGGAGAAATGCCACTGCCAAACAGGAGAGGGATAATAGCAGGAAAGATTTCTTTAGTCCCATATTTTTTAGGCGTTCCACCGATAACCACACCCCCAAACCGTTTCAATGTAATTGTGCAATGTATGTGCTGCAAATTTAGCGCGTATTTTCCGAATATGCTCCATAATTGTATCGCTGTTTCCGTCCCCATCCAAGCCCCACACAAGCTCATAAATTCGCTCGCGGTCAAAAACCTGTCCTGCATTGAGGGATAAAAGTTCTACAATCTCAAACTCCCTCTTAGATAGCGGGATGTTCAGATTATTGATTGTAACTGTTCGGGCGGAATAATCCAGTATCAATTCACCAAAGAAGCGTACTGCCGAATTATTTTGGCGTCGCTGCTCCCGGCGCAGATGTGCGGCAATACGCGCCCCCAATTCATCCAAATCAAAGGGCTTGACGATATAATCATCCGCCCCGGCCTGAAATCCAATGATTTTATCGCTGGATTCAATACGAGCGGTTAAAAAAAGAATGGGACAGGCTATGTGTTCCCGTATCTGCTGGCATACAGTCAGACCATCCATTCCCGGCATATTGATGTCCAATAAAATTAAGTCTGGTTTGCAAGCTACTTTTTTGAGCGCTTCTTGTCCGCTATAAGCAGTCAGAATATCATATTGTGTTTGAAAATAACTCTGTATCATATCAACAATACCGCGTTCATCATCAACGATCAGTAATTTAGGATTCAAAATCATGCACCTCCGTTCTTTATATGATATATGGTAAATCTCAAAAATTCCTCAACTTTCTATGAAACCACAGCCGTTCCCCTACATTATACGATATTCAGAACAAACATTGAAGATAAATGAATTAAAAATGGCGGCCTTGCTTAACAAAGCCGCCGAATAAAAAAGCTTCATTCCACAAAGAACAGTACCCGCCGGATCAGCTCCGGGATATTGACCGGGGCGGTAATATAGTCGTTCACACCCTCATGCCGGTATTCATATTCCGTGGCAAGGTCGTTGTTCTCGGTGAGGATAAAGAACGGCAGAAGCCGGACAGGGGGATTCTTCATTTGGAACATCCCCGCCACCCGCCGCAGCGTATGAAACAGCTCCATTGCTGTGCCGTCCGGCAGTTCCACATCACACAAGATTAGGTCTATTTCCTTATCCTCAAAAATCCGGCGCTTGGCCTCCCCAATCGAGGGAATCAGAATCAGGTCAAAGCCCTTTTGTAGCATGGCAGCCCGCAGCACTTCGGCACTGGTATCTTCCGCATGGACAAAGAGCAGCTTGTGAAAAGTCGGGGCCTTTTCGCCGGATAACTGCCGGTAAGCGTATTCCACCAGCTTATCTTGCAGCAGCAATCCTTTCATTTTGTCCATGCACAGCGTCGCATCCCGACGCTTGGCCTCCTGTTCGTAGTCGTCCTTGTCATGGCAGGACGCCAGAATAAAAGGCAGCTCCTTGTCTGCGGCCCGTACCTCGTCCAGAAAGTCCATGCCGGAACCGTCCGGCAGGTCGAGATCACAGCAGACCACCAGCGGCATTTCCTCTTGGATGGCGGCCCGCGCTTCTTTCAGCGTGCAAGCCGTTTTCACCGGGTAGCCCCGGTGCTGTAAGTATTTTTGCAGACACCATGTATAGGTGTCGCTGTCGTCGATCAGCAGTATCTTTTTCATGTGTCCTCACCCCCAATATTGATTTACCACAAGCATAAACTACAAATGTTACACAAATGTCCGAGGTGCCTTTGATTTCGACAAAAAAACAGGCTGAATTGTTACAAAGCTCGGACATTTCAAAAATTTTTTGAGAAATGGCGAAAAAAGCGGGGCAGCACACGCCGCCCCGCCGATCCCATACGGTTATTCCATCGCCCGCATTTGTTCGATCAGGGATTGCTTTTTCTGTCTGCGGATTGTCCATACAGACAAGATCAGTTCCATTCCGAACAATACCAGAATGAACAGTCCCATTTCCAAAACCGGGAATTTGTAAGGCACTACATTTCCGGCAAAAGCTCCTATACTCATTTTTCTGCAAGCAAAGATGGAAGCCGGAAGCCCAACGATCAGCGTCGCCAATGTTGCAAAGAGCGCATAGCACAGCCCCTCACAGATGTTCATTTCACATAGCTGTTTTTGTGTTAGGCCGATAGAACGCAGAATACTGTTTTCCTGCTTTCGGGCTATCTGGTTAGAGAGTGTCGTATTGATAAGGTTGATAACGCCAAAGAGAAATACCAACCATGAAAGTATCTCCATACTGCCAAACGCAAAAGAATTTGTCATTTCTTCATATTCAATCACTGTATTGATTTCATCTAAGGCAATATTACTATGGCTGGCAACAATATTTTTCAATTCAGCTCCCACATAGTCCGTTTTTTTCGGATCGTTTACAATGCTCCATGAATAGTCGAAAGAAGCGATTTCCGGGTGCAGTTCATGGAACAATGCTTCTGGTGCGAAAAAGAGTACTCCATCGAGGGCCAGTTTTCCATGCCCGGAAGGCGTCTTGTTGGAATCAAACAATCCTGATACAGTGACGGAAACAGGCGGTTGCCCCTCTCCAAAATAAAAGTCAACTGTTGAACCAACACCCATATCCTCATTCTGCTTTAGCACATTATAGTCAATTACAATACTACGGGAATCTTTTGGCATCGTTCCTGCTGTCAGAGCCGCTTCAACTGTTGCATAATTCTGGTCGGTCAGCATATCACACATACCACCGCTTTGGTAAATGTCCGTCTTAAGGGTTGCATAGAGAGATTGTCTGCTTGGAATTATATCTGTAACACCATCAATAGATAAGATTTCCTGTTTTAATTCTTCATTCAACGGATTTCCCGCTGCCATAACCTTTTCTTCTGTCATTTCAGAATCCAAATAAATTTTATAGTCGCCGTCCGGGAAAAACCGTCTTGCAAGCGCCTCTGGAGAACGCAGCAAAACAATGGAGGATACCACAAGCAGAATAATTCCGCCCAAACTCAATGAGGCTACAATAGCAACGGTCTTTTTTCGGTCACGCTTAAAATTCGCAATTCCCATTGAAACAGGATTGAGCTTGATATTCTTTTTTCGGCTTCGGATGTCCTTTTGTGCCGGGGTAAAACGGACGGCTTCAATCGGGGAAATCCCTGCCGCAATTTTTATCGGCTTACGGATGGAAACAGATACCATGATCCAACTGCTTATGAGTGTCAAAATAATCGTTGCCACATAAGAAACAGCATTAAATCCCTTGGGAAACAAAAGAAAACCGCCGCATACGCCCAGCACTGTACCAATCAAAATTCCGATACTGCCAAGTTTGCGTCCCTCCCGCTTTACAATCCGCTTGATTTGCTTTGGCGTTGCACCAATCGTCCGAAGCTGCCCGTAGCTCTTGATTTTGTCATTGATGGAGATACGGAAGATACTCTGGATCACAATGTAGCCGCCAATCAGAACAATGGCAATCACGCCAGCCATCAGTGCAAGATCAAAGGATTTAGAGACATAAGCAAAATATTTGCTGTTCATTTTGGGCATAGGAAGCTGATATTCCTCTGTAATCTCCCTGCAATAAGAGGTCATCAGTTCTTCGTCCAACTTGACTCCGTTTTTGAAATGAGCATAGGCGCGATAGCCAGCCGGATCAAACCTATTCCATTCGGTCAGTGCAGCTTTGGAAAGAATGATCGCGCAGGTATTTGCTTCTTTCTCATTTACGCTGTCCATAATGCCAGTAACGACATAATCACCATGAAAACTTTCGGTATCTAAGGTCACAGTGTCCCCGATTTTAGCGTTATTTCCATAGGTGGAAAGAAAGTATTCGCTTACGACAACTTCATTTGCCTTTTCAGGAACCCGACCCTCTAACAGATTCATTTGTGCCTTGGCAATCTCCATCATTTGCGCGTCGCAATACACATAGGACGCATGATAGCCCTGTTCCGAAAGTTCCTCACCCAGCATATAGTAGCCGCCTACACGCTCAAACTCCGGCACTCCTTTTAAGTTTTCAATATCGTTTTCCTCTACACCTCGCCAGACCGCCTCATAAGTATCGAGAACCTGATTGCGCTGCATTTGTGTCAGGGAAGTAGACACTATTCCTGTAAAGCAGATCAGAAACGCCGCCAGCGCAACGGCAATCACCACCATCAGATTCCGGCGCTTCTCGCTTTGCAAACTTTTCTTTGCCAGCTTCTTTGTAATGGCGCTGGTATCATTCTCAAAAGGCCATGTCATAGCCTGCCACCTCCTTATTCCACAATCTTTCCGTCCTCAATGCGGACAATCCGATCTGCAAGGCGGGCAATGTCGTCATTGTGCGTAATCATCACAACAGTTTGCCGAAACTCCGCACTGGTGCGCTTGATAAGCCCCAGCACCTCGGCGCTGGTCTTGCTGTCAAGGTTGCCGGTCGGCTCGTCGGCCAGCACGATAGCCGGTTTGGTAATCAAGGCGCGGGCGATAGCCACACGCTGCTGCTGTCCGCCGGAAAGATTGTTCGGCATATTTTTCAGTTTATCTTCCAGCCCCAGCAGGTGAACGATCTCGTCCAAAAACTTCTGATCCACCGTGTCCCCGTCCAGCTCCACCGGCAGGACGATGTTCTCATACACATTCAGGATGGGAACAAGATTATAGTTCTGGAAGATAAAGCCGATGTTGCGGCGGCGAAAGATGGTGAGCTGTTCGTCGTTCATCTTCGACAGTTCTTTGTCCCGGACAATCACATTGCCGGAAGTAGGGGTGTCCAGCCCGCCCATCATGTGAAGCAGGGTAGACTTGCCGCTGCCGGAGGTTCCCACAACGGCCACAAATTCGCCGTCATTTACGGAGAAGTTCACGCCGTCAAGGGCGCGGGTGATGTTCGGCTCTGTGCCGTAATACTTTTTCAGGTCGATAGTCTGTAAAATGCTCATAAAATTCAATCCTTTTTTTGTTTGTTGTAAATGCGGAACGCTGCTGCGCCGGTGGCCGCCAACTGCACCAGAATCAGCACAGCGAACAGGCCGAAGCTCTCATAGTAGAACAGTTCATCCCAAAATAGGAGAACATCACAGAGAGCAGTCAAGGCAACCGTCCGGCGGATGTGCCGGGCCAGCCATTGCCGGAACACCAGCACAAGGGCAACGGGCGGGACGATCAGCAGCGCCAGATTCAAAATCAATGTCGGGG
>NZ_JRFU01000113.1 GCF_003122485.1 Eubacterium ramulus | reverse complement strand
CAAAAAATTTCATTGAAAATCGGGGTGAAATGTTACAACGCTCGGACATTTCAAAAAAATTCACGGCGGACAGCCGGAAATGGTCGTCCGCCGAATCATACTACACAATCTTTTAGATAGATTGATTGTGAAATAATTTCAATCCAATCACCACATCTATCATAAGTTCCACAATGAGAATTATACTAATGGCAACATTAAAATTACATAGGTTATATAATCCGATATAGATTTCACAAGTAAGAAATACAACTTGCAGACACAAATTTAAGTATGTCACTAAATGCTCGTTAGTTCTATTCCACAATCTAAACAGGAACATTGTAAAAATAGGTTTTCCCGTAAAAGCAAAAAGCACTGACAATACCGGCACCAAAAATACATAGTAAGAATCTACTGCATTGCTGGGGGATGTACCTACCCATTGAATTGCTATTTTATCAGGAACAACGAAAAATAAAACAATAGATAAAATAACATTGATTATTAAGATGATTGTTGTTGCTTTGCAAAAATTGATTTTTTTCATGGTGTTTTCTCCTGTTATAAGTGTGCTTTATTTAGTCGGCAACATAATGGAAAATTCCGAACCCTTGCCCGGCTCCGAAACCACTTTGATATAGCCGCCCTGCCGTGTTACGATCTCGCGGGCCAGATACAGGCCAATGCCCACGCCCTGCTGTTCGTGTACTTCTTCCTCACGATAGAAGCGCCGGAAGATGGCAGCCTGATTACTTTCGGAAATGCCCTTGCCGGTATCGGCTACTTTGATCTCCACATACATTTCCCACGGTATCACCGACACCGTAATTTTTCCACCTGCCGGAGTATACTTCACCGCATTGTCCAACAGGTTAAAGAGGGCTTCGGATGTCCACTTGCTGTCATGTGAAAAGGTCAAATTCTCCGGGCAGTCCACAGATACAGCGATTTTCTTTTTTTCCGCTACATACACGATCCCACTCATGGCTTGCGCCACGGTATCAAAGAGGCGGCCCGGTTTCTTGTCCAACTGGATCACGCCTGTTTCCAGACGGGAGGTTTTCACAAGGGCCTGAAAGAGAAAGTCCAGCTTATCCGTCTGGTTGCGGATTCCCCGGATAAAGTCGGTGCGCTCCGCCTCGGTCATGGGCTTTTCCAGCAGGGTGTCCGTCGCCATTTTCAGATTGCTTACCGGCGTTTTCACCTGATGGGAAATATCCGATACAAGGGTCTGTAACTCCTGCCGTTCCTCGTCCACCCGGCGGCGGTTCTCCTGCATGATCTGGTAAAGCCTTGCCAGCCGGTGTCCGATTCTGGCAAGCTGGGTTTCGCTGTCCTCTGGCCGCTGGGGCGCTTCATTCCCGGCGATCATGTGGTCTAAGGTCTGGCACAGGTCAGCGGTAAACTGCGACAGCCGCTTTCCAAACGCCTGCGTCAGTACAAAAATCCCCACAAGGGCGCACAGCAGCAGCGTCCCGCCTGTCAGCAGCACCGCAATCTGTTTTGTCACAAGAAACAGGGCTATGGTGATCCCGGACATGGAGAGGACAAGCTCCATTGCCACCCGGCCAAACACCCGCTTTACCGAGAGGTTTTGAAACTTCATTTTGCCTCGCCTCCCGTCCATTGATAGCCCATGCCGTAAACAGTCTTGATGTAGGGTGCGCCGCCGTCAGATTCAATCTTGCTGCGAATCCGGCTGATGGAGGTTGTCAGGGTGTGTTCGTCTACAAACCTCTCGTCTATATCCCACAGCTTTTCCAAAAGCTGCCCACGGGTCAGCACTTGCCGGGGATTTTTGCGGAACAGGTTCAGCATTTTATACTCCATCGGGGATAGGGTCAGGGGCTTGCCGTTTAGGGAAGCCGTCTGCTCCGAGAAGTCCAGAAACAGCCGCCCGTCGTCGTAAATGTCCTTGGCCGGTTTGTGGTGTTCCAGCATAGCGAACATGGCTTTGATTTTTCGCTGCAAGGCCCCGATCACAAAGGGCTTTGTGATGTAGTCCACCGCGCCCACCTCATAGCCCCGTATCTGGTCGCTCTCCTGATCGTTGGCGGTCAGGAATATTACGATGGTGTCCGGGTGCTGGGGCTTTATCAGCTTGCACAGCTCAAAACCGTTCCCATCTGGCAGGTTAATCTCCAACAGCACTAAATCAAATTCCCGCTGGCGGATGGCTTCGGCTGCGGTTCTGGCATTTAGAGTAGAAGTCACGCCGTAGCCGTCTGCGGTCAGGTTATAGGCTAACATCTTATTCAAAAAACTGTCGTCCTCGACAATTAAAATCTGCTTCATATCCTCACTTCCTTTGCTTTTTGCAGATAGTATAACAGGCAAATGTCCGAGAATTGTTACAAGGACAAATATATTTATCATATTACAGCTTTTTTATGTGTACTGCAATTTTATAAAAGAAAGGACAGCAGTATCATCAAATTGCTGTCCTTGCGGTTTATTATAGCTGGTAGTGTATAAGCGTGGGTTCATCATATTTGGTGTGGTATCTTTAACTATGGGAAACTCCCGTTTCCCATTTTGAAACAGCCCCTTTAGAAACACCCAAATGGTTAGCCAGTTCATCCTGTGTAATGCCTCTTTTGTGACGATTTTTAATTAGGACACGGCCAATATTTATCTCTTTCATAATTACTCACCTCATATATCATTATTATAATGAAGGAAAAGAGCAAATACAATGGAGACGTGTTTCACTTTTTTCAAAAAAGTTAACTATTAGGAAACACCAAGAGCGTGTAGTGCGGAAAGAGAAAAACAATACCTTGTGGGCTCATGTTATAGATGTTCAAATTTATAGCCGATCCCGGCGACACTCTCAATATAGTTTGGAAGATCCGGTTCAAAGCGCAACTTCTTACGCAGCTTACTTATATGATTATGAATGGCTTTTCTCGAATAGAAATCACAATCCTCTTTCCAAACCAAATCGGTAATCAGTTCATAAGTAAAAACACGTTTGGGATTAGCAATGAGTAATGCCAGTATATCAAACTCCTTACTTGTCAGGTTGATAATCCGTTGCCTAACCTTGACAGTACGATGTTCCAGACATAGATAAAGCTCGCCTTCTTGTATTTCTGTAAGAGGATTCTTCTCTGCTGCGGAGAAAGTGTGACAGGAATTGAATACCGTTCCATGACTGACTCCTTGTTCCAAAATATATTGCATTAGAGCATTCTTTTGTTCCTCGTTAAGAAGCAGAAATAACTTTTCACCAATCTTCTTGCCGGATTCTTCAATATCAAAAACAGCTAATGTCCCATCACATCATCACCTCCATATTTTGATAAATTTATTGATTAGAGCTCAATTCTTGCTTTCGATGGCTTATCTTCCCAATAGGTAACTTTAATCGTTGTTCCCTTGTCAGGAACGTTGTTTCCTGCACCAATCCATTTTCGGCAGATGTAATCTTTACCGTCTATCGTATATTTGACCTTGATAGTATGCGGAAAGGCTGCGCCATCCATAGCATGAGCGCGGACAGGTTTACGATTCACTTTTAACCACCATTGTTTTGTAACTGAAATTACAGTTCCCATTGTTTCTTTTTCCATAAGTTACCTCCAATGATATTTTTGATTGATGATACCTATTTTCTATTCAACCTTTTCTTTGTTTGTTGTAAATGCGGAACGCTGCCGCGCCGGTGGCCGCCAACTGTACCAGAATCAGTACAGCGAATAGGCCGAAGCTCTCATAGTAGAACAGTTCATCCCAAAACAAAAGAACATCACAGAGGGCAGTCAAGGCAACCGTCCAGCGGATGTGCCGGGCCAGCCATTGCCGGAACACCAGCACAAGGGCAACGGGCGGGACGATCAGCAGCGCCAGATTCAAAATCAATGTCGGGGTCAGTTCCATTGCGTCGCCTCCTCGCTTTTTGTTGATAAGGTCATTGTAAAATGCAAAAAGGTCAGGCAGATGCAGACTTATTAAACAAGACCCATGTACTAATAAAGTAACTTATTAAAAGGACACCTAAAATAGCCAACACAATCAAAAGCTGCTGTACCAATCGCTGTACTCCGATATACACTGCAATCTGCATATGGAATCCTACAAACAAAAATACAAGGAATGCGCCAGACAAGATAAGGGCCAGTATAACCGGAACACCAAACCATACAGCTAATTGTTTCAAAATCAACTTTCGTATATGGGGTTCTTCTACGCCCATATTTCTTAGAATCCGAAAACGATATTTATATTTCCCGGAATCTGATAATTGCTGCAAAGCCAAGATAGTAAAACAGGTTACAAACAAGATGATTGCGCTATATGTCAATCCAGTTTGCATAATGAAAATAATAGCAGAATTATCATTAACCTCGATTGTCCGCATGGTAATGTTATAAGTTACAAGCGAATCAGTAAGACTTGAATTTTCAAAGTATGATTTTAATTCTTGAGCAATATCATAAGAAATTGTTTTATCTGCCATCATATACCGGAATGTATTAGCTGATGTCAGTTTATTGCAAATGTGATCTGGTACAATATATATCACACTTTGAAAATTATAAAAATCTTCGCCTAAGTCTACTGTATGTGCAGAAATATCAGCAAGCTGTAAATCGCCTCCATCAGTTTTAATAGATTTGTGAGCTTCAAGATACGCCGAAATTGAATCTTGGGGCGTTATGGAAAGCCACTGGGTTGTAAATTCATGATCCCGTAAAGAAATTTCATCATAACCTGCCATCTTTAATAGATGGTTATAGTCGGACAAAGAAATCGCTGTGATGGGTGAGGCATTTTTCCTGCTATTCTCCAGTTGGTTATAAAAGTCAGTTTTGTTTACAAAGTATGTCTTAAAAGAGCAATCATCACGAACAGAAATATTCTTTTCAATGAAAGAATCAAGAAAACTATAATCCGTTACAGGCAGCTCTTTTTCGGACTGTATGCCGATATAACCAGACTGCATACCAATGTAGTCCGAAGAAATCTGTATATCAAAAGGAACTCTTTTTTCCAAAAAACCTTGTGCCCATCCAACAAGGAGTGGTGTTACAAAAAATAATGCCATGGATAATGTAAGTGTGAGGCAAATCAAAGTCATTGAAAGTGTTTTCGATTTTAATTTAGATAACAGTTGTCCAAAAAAGAACAGATTTTCTTCTTTATACTTCTGGCGTTCTTTGATAACCAACAAGTAATTACTAAACAAAACGAAAAATACACTCACTCCAAATACAACACACCAAAACAGAAATCCCATATAAACATTAAAAGCACCTTTATCCATCGGCATTGCAAGGTACACTTTGAAAACTGGCAATATGGAAAGAATAATCAGTTCCAACAGGCCAATACATTCAATCAAAAAGAGCTGCTTTACTGTGTTTTGTTCTTTTCTTCTGAACTTTTCCCTTATATGCGTAATCAACATCAGAATTGGTAAAATAATGCTGATTGCAGACCATATTTTGATTACCATTTCAAATTCTCCGTTAAAGTAGTAAGACAGGGTTCTAATATTATAAAAGGTAATCAGCAGATAAAGGACAAAATTTACTGGAAAGAGTTTGTATATCCATTTGTGGGGGGTTCCCAATATATCATTTTTTCGTTCTGCATTTAGCATATCAATTATCTTTATTTTTCGTATCGTGCGAACTTGAGATAAACCAACTGTCGCAAAACATATGCAGAAAAATAGAATCGTCAAAATGATTGTATCTGGAAAAAGCATAAATGAAAATTCAAATGGTTTATGATACATTTGAAGCAGCATAGCAGTAATGAATTGAGAAAACACACCACCTAATCCTATCCCCACAATAAGCGAAAAAATTCCCATTATTAGTGATTCTACAAAGAAAAGTCGAGCTATCGTTGATTGCTCCATTCCAATAATACTCTGAATTGCAAATTCTCTTTTCCGCCGTTGTATCATAAAGTGGTTTACATACTGCATAAGGAACATCAGCAATACAGTAATCAATAGAATCGCATATTTAATTCCGTCACCTAATATATCTAAATTAAATTCTGCTCCTATATTCGGATCATAATAATTGCTGGAAATGGAAAGGAAAGCATAAAACATAGATATACACGCCGTCAGAGTGACAATATATATCAAATAGTCTTTTGTAGATTTCTTTACATTTTCAAGTGCTAATTTAGCGTACATCATTCACACCCCCTCCCATCATGGTGAGGACATCCAAGATTTTTTCAAAGAAAACCCTACGAGAATCACTGCCTTTGAGAATTTCCGCGAAGATCGCACCATCTCTTAAAAAGAGAATACGATTGGCATAGCTTGCCGAAAAAGCGTCGTGTGTTACCATCAGGATTGTTGCGTCAAGGCTTTCGTTAATACTCTGGATTGTGGAGAGCAAGGCTTGTGACGAGTGACTATCTAACGCGCCGGTAGGTTCGTCCGCCAGGATCAACTTTGGCTGGTTGATAATAGCTCTGGCACAGGCACACCGCTGTTTTTGACCGCCGGACACCTGATAGGGATATTTATCCAGAATATCCGTGATATTCAGCTTTCCGGCCATTTCCCGCACCCGCCCATCAATCTCACCTGCAGGAACCTTGTTGATAGTCAGTGCCAAGGCAATGTTTTCCGAGATTGTCAGAGTGTCCAGCAGGTTAAAATCCTGAAATACAAATCCAAGATTCTCCCGACGAAACCGGGCAATCTGTTTTTCGTTGATTTCCGTCACATCGGTTCCGTCCAGATAGATATGTCCCGCACTGACGGTATCAATGGTGGAAATACAGTTGAGCAGGGTAGTCTTGCCGGAACCGGATGCTCCCATGATTCCTACAAATTCCCCCTCCTGAACGGAAAAGCTGATGTCCTGAATTGCTTTTGTAACATTCCCGCCATTTCCGTAATATTTTTGGATATGATCCAGTTTCAAAATTTCTTTCATTGTTATCACCTCTGATCTCTATTGTAGAATAAGAGTGGCTTCGTTTGTATCAAGTTTTCTTACAAAGTTCTAACAAAAATGTAAGAAGTGCAGGACCGCAATCAGCCCTGCACTTCATGGATCAGACAGTTGATGTGAAACGCCAGGGAAATGGCGGTTCCTTGTTCCGATGATTCTGCCGCAATGCCAATGCCCAGCTTTTCACAGAGCCGTTTGCATAGGTACAGGCCAATGCCTGTGGACTGCTGGACCATACGACCATTCTGACCGGTAAATCCCTTTTCAAAGATACGGGGCAGATCGGACGCAGCAATCCCGATTCCATTGTCCTCCACGACAAGAACAACCTGATCTTGCCGTTTATGAGTAGAAATGCGGAGAACCGGTTGTTCCGTACGATACTTGACCGCATTGGCAATCAGTTGGTTCAGAATAAAGCGCACCCACTTTTCATCTGAATAAACCGTGTCCTGCATTTCCTCCACTTCCAGACGCATACCACCTTGGAGCAGCAGATATTTATTATCTGCAATCGCCTGATGCACCACTTGGGACAGTGCCATTTCCCGGACAGAATAATCTTTCTCTGTATGTTCACTGCGGGCGTAATAAAGAGCTTGTTCGGTAAAGCGGTTGGTCTTTTCCAGTTCCAGCAGAAGTTCCTTTGTCCAGTCCGTCCGGTGGTTTTCACATAGGAGTTTCATGGCAGTAATGGGCGTTTTGATTTCGTGAATCCATTGCTCAATGTATTCTTTGTACTCCAGGCGTTCCCGCTCGACTTCTCCAATCTGTTCCAACATGGATTTTCCAGCCATTTTCAACAGCTGATAGTAAACCTGATCCTCGGCCTGTTCCGGCAGCTCCATCACTTCGGAAATGAGGTATCTTTCGGAAAGCTGCTCCGCCATATCCAGAAGTTTTCTCATCTGCCGCTTCCGTTTCCAGTAAGTGAGGATAAGTCCCGTCAGCAAAATCAATGCCCATACAATCAGGATCAATACTACTGCGGAAACCGAATTGCCGCACACCAGTAAAAATACAGTAAGTGCAGCCATACAAACAAGGTTCGTCAGCAGAAATGGAAGCCTGTTTTTCCAATATCGTCTGCTGTTCATATCGTGTACCCCTGTCGGTGCTTTGTCTTGATAAAATCCGTCAGGCCGATGCCCGCCAGTTTCTCCCGGATGCGGTTGATATTGACGCTCAAAGCATTGTCATCCACATATAGCTGATTATCCCATAAATATTCAATCATATCTCCACGAGAACAGATTTTTCCTCCGTTCTTGAACAGGTAATAGAGAATTTTCAATTCGTTCTTGGTAAGCTCTACGCTCTGTCCATGATAGTCCAGACTGCTGGATTCCAGACGCAGCACCGCATCTCCATAGACGATCTGTTCCCGTTGCTGTGTGGGATAGGCTTTTTTCAGCAGAGAAGCGATTTTCGCAAGCAGGATCGCTGTGTTATAGGGCTTCGTGATAAAAGCGTCTCCGCCCAGCATAATGCTATTCAGCTCGTCCATATCTGTGTTGCAGCTTGTCACAAAGATGATTGGCACTTCGGAAAATGTGCGAATCTCGGTGCAGAGAGAAAAGCCACTGGTCCCCGGTAGCTTGATGTCCAGTATAATCAAGTGTGGCTGCTCAGCTTTGATCTGATCGATCACATCGGAAAAATCCTCCGGAGCCACCGTTTTATAGCTGTTGCTTTGCAGCAGCGTTTTCAATTCATTCCGTATTAACGGATCATCTTCTATTATCAATATTTTTTCTTTCATATCAGCCTCCGTGAAAAAAATACGATATGCAGTTGCTCATTCTCCCATTGACATTCAAATAAGTCAAGTATATATGTTAAAGCAAACTACCCTTTAACCCTTTTTTGAAAACCAGTACAGCTCTTTCGGTTCCCCAAAAAGACATCGTAACAAGTCGATAGCTTTCCTTTTCCATTTCTTCTATTTTTGCATTGATTTTCTCTGTTACATTTTCCACGGTAATTCCTTCTACTAATTCTGTCCGATACATCATATTTTACCTCCATAAGCACTCAATTCAAAACCAATTCACTTTTTCTGCTTTGAATTGAGGGGTATCGCCTTCCTGGTATGGATTATAGGTATTGCGATTACACCCAAATTCTTTTAATGCCTTTATTTTATTATCCTCTGTCCATTCAACCAGCGAGATTCCATCAAATTCCTCTATACTTCCATTGTTCATTTCATTTTTGAAATACCACTCCACAATCGTTTGATCTCCCTTATGAAAAAATTGCTTGATTTCCCAAATAACCACCTTGCCACGGGTATTCCATTCCTGAAACCAATGCTTTACTGTTTTTCGGTTGTTATACTGGGGGCTCCAGCTTTCTGTATAGATCACATCTTCTGTAAAAATATCATCAATGCCCATATCCTGCTGATTGAGCCACATATCAAACCATAGTCGGATCGTTTTTTCTCGTTCATTCATGATATAAACACCTCACCATTCTTTTGTCTTGCCTTCGCGTTTGTTTTGCACAACCTGGGTTTGATATACGAGAACAGGAATCAGAGAAACCAGGGCAAGTACACCAAAAACTTCCGAGCGATTTACAACCGCAAATATTACGAACATAAGCAATATCAGCAACCAGGGATTACGCAGATTTCTGTAATAGTTTTCCTTGTCCTCATAAGAAGTATGAAGTTCAAATGGCTTACCGTCATTATCTTTTTCTACAATCAACAATTCCCGATTAAAGGTGGCGGCATTTGTTGCTATGCGTCCGCCTTTTTCAGCCCATGGCCGTAGGCGTACTTTACCAACAGAGTAGTTCAGGTTGATGTTTTTATAAAATACTTTGTAACCCATCCCCTCTAAAAACTCATGATAATCGGACGCGTCGGCCTTCGATTTTTGCCCGATAAACTCTACACAGTATTTTACCTGATCCGGTTTACACGCCTCAAATTCATACAACATTTTTTCCGCCCGAATCAAACGATAGCCCTTTTCAGACATTTTATTCAGCCAATGTTCCTGGGCAGTCAACAAACCGCCAAAGAAACGATAATACTTTTTGCTCATACTGCACCTCCAATAATTTCATTAGCTACGCCTACAAGTTCATTGAGCCTTATCAGTTCCTTTTCTGCAATTTCTTTTCCTTGCGTTGTAATGAGATATTCTTTTTTCCGTCCCGCACTATCTCCAAAAGGTGCAATCCAGCCTTTTTCCTGCAACGAGTTCAACGCACCATATAAAGTACCTGCCCCCAGCGTAAGCCGCCCTTTTGTATTATCTTCAATAAATTGCATGACAGCATATCCATGTTTCGGGGTATAAAGGGAAAGCAAAATAAAGAATGTCACCTCTGTGAGCGCACCGCCTTTCGCATTGTCTCGCATAACATCTGCCTCCTTATTACGGTTACTGTAATAAATATATCACTAACCGTAATAGAAGTCAATAACGATCCAAAATATAACAGAACGCTAAGCTTTATGATATAGCAACTTGTTCATAATAGCAAAAATTGGTCGGGACAATAAATTTACTGTCCTGACCAATTTCTCATAAAAAAGCGTCTATCCTGTCCACTACAAAGACATATTTTTATATGTATAATGATTTCATTCCACAAAGAATAAAACCCGCCGGATCAGATCCGGGATATTGACCGGGGCGGTAATATAGTCGTTCACGCCCTCATGTCGGTAGTTGGTCGCTCCTTTTTGCTCATAGACATAGAAAAAGGACAGTCGATTTTCTCGGATGCCCTTGTGGGTAGGGTACTAATTTTTGCTGTGTACTGCTAGATAAAATGTTTTTCTGAATACTTTATCCGATGTTCAGTACATCATGGATTACCCAAGGTTGAACTGTAACCATAACCATAAATATATAAATTACAAACAAAAGTACTTCGACCGTACCATTAACATTCTCAGATTGAAGTTTTTTTCTAAAATTATTCGGCAAAGCTTTTGATAGCAGATAATAAATCCAATATCCCAAACAGGCTCCAGCCGTATTTATAATAAGGTCATTTATATCCGATGAACCCCAGCCAAACATCTGAACAATTTCAACAGATAAAGAGAATAGAAAGCCAGTTAATGCAACGGTCTTTATGTGATGATACCTTTTATACAGAAATGGCAGGAAAACTCCTAACGGTACAAATAAAATTAAATTAAGTATGGTATCTATTGGTCCGGTTATCATACCAAGAAACGGAATCAGGGAAATCTTTGGACTAAATGACATTGTGCTTGTATAGCCAATACCTGCTACGGTTAAAATTCCAAATAGATAATAGCAAAACACAAATACAGCGGTAATATGAAGAAAACTTTGTTTTCTTCCCGATTTTTTAAGATATAAAAAATACAATAAGAGAACTGGAACTATAAACACATACCCACTAATTGAACGGATAAGAATGTCAGAAATTGATAACATATTTTTCACTCCTTTACTTGCTATCAAAATTGTTTTTGAGTATATTATACATGCTCGTGAACCAAAAATAAAGTCACATATTATTAAGTTTTTCTTCAATTTATCTGAATACTTGTGCTTGCACCTACATCATTTCAGTCTGTCGGTGGCGTTGTTCTCTTTGGCATATCGTCGCGCTGCTTCCCGGCGTTCCTCGCTGTATGGGGCGGTCAGACGGAAAGAGAAACGCCCCTTTGCAATATCAAACTCCATGCAGCCCGTTTCGTGGTCTGTGTCGGTCTGGTAGCACTCGTCGGGGTACTGCTCGGCATAAGCGGAAAGTCACCTTTTGAGGTTGGTGTTGTGGGTGCGGATATGGATAAGGGGATCTTTCTCGTCAAATCATATATCAGCGGTCTTTTCCTGTTTGGTAAGGTGTGACAAGAATTGAATACCGTTCCATGACAGACTCCTTGTTCCAAAATATATTGCATTAGAGCATTCTTTTGTTCCTCGTTAAGATGCAGAAATAACTTTTCGCCAATCTGTTTGCCGGATTCTTCTATATCAAAAACAGCTAATGTCCCATTACATCATCACCTCCGTAAAATTTTTCAATTACTCCACAAAGAACAAAACCCGCCGGATCAGCTCCGGGATATTGACCGGGGCGGTAATATAGTCGTTCATGCCCTCATACCGGTATTCATATTCCGTGGCAAGGTCGTTGTTCTCGGTGAGGATAAAGAACGGCAGAACAGGCAAATGTCCGCGAAATGTTACAACGGACAAAAAATTTTATTTTTTCGCATTTCTCTGCTATAGCAGTTCAAAATAATAACTCTATTATAGGCAGTTATCAAAGGTTTATCAATGCGGCAACTGTAAACAGATCCTCTGCCAAAGACTCTTAAAACTACTGGCAAGCAATGCAATCTTACGTAAGATTGCGTATTTAGCAGAAATCCCGTTTCCGGAATTCCTGCTAATGCTTGTTGGTGACATATCCCCAAACCCCTGAGATCATTGCCGGTGGCAATGGCTGCGCGTTCCGTTGGAACGCTGAAAACGAAAAGCAGACAAATCTTATTGACGGGATTTTTCTGTGCTGCGCTGCGGTTGTGCTGATTGTAGTTTACGCAAGGCTTCTGCCAATTCATCATCATAAACACGAATATCGTAACCGCATACATTGAAAATCGTATAGTCCGTTTCATAATCGTCCCAGACAGCCAGATTTTCTACAACGATTTCTGGGAGTTCGCAAAAGAGCGTTTCTTTCTCTTGTCGTCGTTTTAATTTCTGCTGGTAGTCCTTAACAACATGACGGACAACTTTCTTCAAACAACTTTCAAAACGGCATTGAACTGTTTTCTGGAAGTCAGACGGTTTCATCAATCTCACCCCCTTTCCGCTATGACGTGAAAAGTGGTTCTCCCTCTTTCCGCACCATATAGGGAACGGCAGGTGTGATTTGTTAAGTTGAGAACTCAAAAAAGCCAAAATTTTTCCAGAATGAAAAAAGCCCGCACAAAACAGACTGTTTGCACGAGCGAATGAATTTATATATCTAATTAACGATTTTATTGATTGCTTTTTCCATTTATAGCCGATAGATTTCTTTAAAACATTCCATGAAACATACTCCTTGATTTACACATCAAAATTATTTTCCAAAATCATAAAGTATATTTCTAAATAATTTCTAAATGTACCATAGACTTCTTTGTTTGATGTGGATAGCATAAAAACCTTATGATACAATATCTAATTAAAGGAGATGAAATCACATGAATAAAATTGCTATTATTGAAGATGATATAGACATTTGCAATATGATTGCAAAATTCTTAGAAAATAATAAATATATCGTTCATTATGCCTTGAATGGTGCAGAGGGAATAGAATTATGTAAATCGCTTGTTCCAGATTTAATAATACTTGATATTATGTTACCGAAGTTAAATGGAAATGATGTATTACAGAGATTGCGTAAATTTACAAACGCTCCTGTCATTGTTGTTTCCGCCAAAACAATGGTACAGACAAAAATAGATTTATTAAAATTAGGTGCTGATGATTATATGACTAAGCCGTTTGACCTGCATGAGCTTCTTGCTCGTATTGAAGCAAATTTGAAAAGGACTTCAAATACGTCCTGTCAAAATGATACTTTGACATATAGAGATATTGAAATCAATAACTCTCTAGTTTATATCAAAGAGGTATTAGTATCTTTTACATCAACCGAGTTAAAGATTTTAAGACTATTATTGCAATATCCGCAAAAAATTTTTTCAAAGCAAAATTTATATGAATCCATTTGGAATAAAACTTATGCTTATGATGATGATACGATAAATACCCATATCAGTCATATTCGTAAAAAAATTAAGGCGATTACAAATGAAGATTATATACAAACCATTTGGGGAATCGGTTATAAAATTAAATAACTTTAGATTTTCTTTAGACTTATTAGATATAGTGGCATAGAAAGGAGTGTTTAGAATGACAAAATTTATATGCGAAACAAAAAATCTAAGCAAAAAATATAAAGATTTCTATGCTTTAAAGAATGTGAACTTAACTATTCCAAAAGGAGAAATCTACGGTCTTGTAGGCGAAAATGGGGCAGGAAAAACGACTTTAATCAGGTTATTAACAGGTCTTAATTTTAAGAGCGAGGGAGAAATTATCCTATTTGGACATAAGGATAATCTGCAACATGAAAGGTCAAAAATCGGTTGCACGATTGAAATGCCTGCGTTATATAAGGATATGACAGCTTCTCAAAATTTGGAAGTACAAAGAATACAACGAGGTATTCCAAATAAAAAATGTATTACCGATACTCTAGAGTTGATAGGCTTATCCAATGCTGGTAAAAAAAGAGTAGCAAACTTTTCTTTAGGAATGAAACAAAGGCTTGCTTTAGGCGTTGCATTATTAGGCGAGCCAGAATTTTTGATTTTGGACGAACCCGTCAACGGACTTGACCCAACAGGAATTATTGAATTAAGAGAACTTCTTAAAAAATTAGTAAAAGAACGAGAGGTAACGATTTTAATATCCAGCCATATATTAAGTGAATTACATCAGCTTGCTACCTGTTACGGATTTCTTCATAAAGGAGAACTTTTGAAACAAATTTCTACCGAAGAATTAAACGAAGAATGTAAACGCCATATTTGTTTAAGGACAGATAATATCCAAAAAACCACTCTTTTATTAGAGCAAAAGGGAAATATTAACAATTACTCCGTTTACCCCGATAATTCTATTCGGATATACGAGTGCTTAGATAATGTAAGAATGATTTCTAAATTACTATCCAGTAATGGAGTTATTATTGATGAAATTTCTGTGCAAGGAGAAAATTTGGAAACATACTTTGAAAATCTAATAGGGGGACGAAAAAATGTTTAATCAAATAAGAGCAGAATTTTATAAGTTATTTCATACAAAGGCATTGTACTTAACCTTTGCTTTGATTTTAGCAGTCTTTGGAATTTTCTCCATAGGCGGTCAGCAACAATTTGTGGCATCAAGTTCAAGTTTAGACGAAACATGGAAAATAGGAGAAACTGTTGGATTTCTTGCTCGTGCTTATAGCGATACAGCACACCCATTGATTGAAGAAATAATAAGGACAGCCACATCTTATACTGTATTTTTCTGGCTGATTGTTCTTATATTTTCTGTCATTTTCTTTTCAAGAGAATATACGGATTCAACAATTAAAATTGCAATCGCAAGCGGACAAAGCCGAATTAAGTTTTTTGTTGCGAAATATATTGTGATTTCGATTACCAGTATATTTCTATACTTTTCATTTATTATGATTGCATTTATAATAGAATGTGCGAAATTTAATATTCCAATACAACTGTTTCCAATGCTGAAAATTGCAGGACTAAATTGTATGATTATGGGAGCATTTATCGGAATTACACTTATGTTATGTGTAATATTCAAACATACGGCAATCGTTGTAGGTGCTATGTCATTGTTTACATTTAGCGGACCGCTTATCTATATGATGACATGGGATAATATGTCAACTCAATCATGGAGAGTTCTAACCTATTTAAAAATAAATCCTATGTATTACTGGATGAATACCTGTTCTTATAATATGATAAATAATTTAGAAATCAATATTTTGATTTATTTCGTGGGAACTGTAATTATTACATTTCTTGTTTCAGCATTGATACTAAGAAAGCAAGAAATACGCTAATCATAACAGAAAGGGGAAATGCGAATATGTTATATTTCTTATTGATTTGCTTTATTTTCATATTAGCATTTTCCTTATTCTCTATTATCAGAACAATTCGCAACATAAATAAGCAAATAAAGCAACAACGGAAAATACGAGTATCTTTATTAAATAGGGACATTGAAGAATTAGCTTATGCAATCAATCAAAAAGATAATCTACATAAAAAATTACAGGTTCAAATTAAGCAGGAAGAAGAACAGTTAAAACAGTCTATATCTAATATAAGCCACGATTTAAGAACACCTTTGACATCTATACAAGGCTATTTAACACTTCTGCAAGAATGTGAAGATAAACAGGAACAAGGACAATGCATTAAAATCATTAAGGCAAAAACAGATTATCTCACGGATTTAGTACAAGAGTTTTATGATTTATCTGTGATAGAAAATGAGCAAGTTGATGTTGAATGTGAGCGTGTTGACATAAATAGAATTGTTACAGATTGCTTAATTGAAAAGTATTATGAATTTGGAGAAATCCAACCAACCATTCAAACAGAAAATACTCCTGTATGGATATACGGAAATAACCTTATCTGTAAACGAATTATTGAAAATTTAATTGTAAATGCACTTCGTTATTCAGATAATTACATTGAAGTTTCTATCAATCAAAAAGGAGTGTTCACAATTAAAAATTCAACAAAATCCCTTGATGATATTGATGTAAACTTATTATTTAACAAGTTTTATACTGTTGATAAATCACGCACCAAAGGAAGTTCTGGTCTGGGCTTGTATATTGTAAAGGAATTGCTGAAAAAGATTGACGGTAAAATTGAAAATGTAAGTTACGAAAAAAATATTTTGTCTATTAGCATTTGTTTTCCCTTGTATAATGATAAAAAGTTACTGTGATCAGAACATCTGAATACAGTAACTTTTTTAGTAGCTTTAACTCTCTTTTATAAGTTTTTCAAAATATTCTCTTTTCTTCTCTGGAAGTTGATTTAAAAATTCTTCCAGCCATTTTTCTTCTTCTAAAATTCCCTCGTCCTCATAATACTCTGGATATTCCAAATATATTTCATGTTCTCTTTCTTCTCGTTCTTCGTCAGCTTGTGCTAAGTCCATATATTTTCCAATAAGGAATTGAAGATATTGACTATACCCAAGAGAACTAACTAAATAAGTAATTCATTCATAGTCTTTCAATGTCATTTCTTTTTTTCCAGTTAAAAGGTCATGGTCGTAAGAAGAACAAACTTCTAAAAATTCCTGTTCCTGCGTTTCTGCTTTTTTCATTGTTCATACGGAATTTTCCATAAGGTAAGAGGTCAGCAGAAGTAGAAGCGATACCCTCAATATCGGTACGAATTATCTTTACCACTTCATTTTTCTTGTATAACTTGCCCTCAACCAATACCGCATTATCATTTAAGGAAATGATGTCAAAGGCAGTATCTTTCAAAGTAGCACTTCCTTGTGGCTTTGTATCGCCCGTTTCTAAATCTCGTTTCTGAATTTTGACACCGCCACGGATAACCTTGTCTGATACGGAAAACTGGTTACTTCCAGTAAGTACGGCAAGGTCGCCGTCCTCTGTAATTTGTGTAAGGTATAAGCCCTTAATCTGTTCGGACTTATCGCCAGCCTGCATATATGCACCGTCCAGCAAGTAACCGTTTGGAGCTTTTGTTTCTTCTACGGTTAGTGTTCCAAGTGGAAGAACTGCCTTGCCGTCCTGCATATAGAAACTGTCGCCAGATACTTTGTATGTGTCCGCTAATTTTGTAACATAATGGATTGTACCGTCGCTGTCTGTTTCGGCGATTGTCTTTGTAACCCATGTTCTTGTAGCTTCGGCAGGGAGATTGTCTTTATTGTAGAAGCCAGTATAATACTTCCATGTAAATTCCGCACCTGCTAAAGAAGCGTTCCCCTGCGGATTGTCTTTATGTGTTTCCATATCAATCTTGAAGAGTTCAATCAAAGTGTCTGTTACCTTTGGTGTATCTGATACGTTCAAGGTCGCTGTCTTTCCAGCTTCAACCTTTAAGGAATATATATTTGTATCAACCTTATATCCTGCTGGTGCGGATAATTCCTTGATATAGACTGTGTCAGCCTTTACCTCTACGACATCTGTATTTCCGTTTTCATCAGTCGTAAGGGTGGCAAGCTGTTTCGTGCAGTCCTTATCAGCAAAGACACCGTATGTCGCACCAGCGATAGAGTAATTCCCGTTACCGTCTGTAATGCTGGTATTACTGGAAGTCTTTTGAAGTTTCGCATTTCCAACATTGAGTTTCGCCCAGAATTGTCCCAATTCCTGCCCCTCGCCAGAGTAGATATAACCGCCACATTCATAGCGTCCTTTATTCTCTTTGACAAAGGCTCTTGCACCAGAGAAAACTTCGTCCTGCGTAGCTTTTGGAATTTCATCATAAGAAGCTCGCACGTTGTCGCACTGCCAGCCAAGATGTACGCTCAATCTCTGCCAGACCACACATTGTTCCAACAGATAGACTTGCTTGTAGTTCAATTCCTTGTGAGTTTCGCCATACTGTTTGACATACTCTAAGGATAACGCCACATCTGAAATCTGGTCGGCACTCATACGTGAGCTTGCGTCAGCTCTGGTCTTGTAACCATTCTTAAAATCTGTATTGATGTCGATACAATAGGCAGTTTCGCCCTCGACTTTCATATAGCCCTCATTGAATGTCGAACCGATAGAACCGTCATTCATTACTTTTTCAATGATACCGACACGCTCTGCACTTTCCGTCCAGTATTGCTTACTTTCTGCATGGACGGGTGTAGTCGGTAAAGCAGTAACGACAGTTGCAAGAGCTAAGAAGCCCGTACACAATCGTTTTAACATCTTTTTCATAAAATCTAATGCTCCTTTCATTTTGGGTATAAAAATAGACGCTCATTTCTGAACGTCTACATTATTGAAAGGCTTGTCCTCTCACACATATTCTATTTTAATAGGTACAACAGTTGCCTTTCTCCTTGTATTTTCGTTGTTTTCATCACTTGCGTTATCTACAACCTCCATGTGGTGGGGAAGAAATCTCTAATAGATATTCCACATTGGCCCGAACATTATGAAGTTCTTTCATATCATTTTTGG
>NZ_JRFU01000112.1 GCF_003122485.1 Eubacterium ramulus | reverse complement strand
CTACTCACCACTTGCAGAAGTGGGAGTCTCAACTCAGACTGAGATGAAGTTGCCATACATATATGGAAATAATAAAAAATCCCGTACATTACACTTATCAGATCTCTGATACGCTGTAACGTACGGGTATTTTTTACAGTTTTTTCTTTAACATTTCCGGATTGGTTGCATAGGAAAGTGCCGTTTCAGCGGTAACTTTTCCTGATTTTACCAATTGCTGCAGACTGTAATCCATGGAATGCATATCTTCTTTGTTCGCAGAGTAGACCGTTCCGTCAATCTGTGGAATCTTGTTATCACGGATCATATTTCGGATTGCAGGTGTCACTGTCATAACTTCAAAAGCCGGAACCTGTGTGCCGTCTGTCGCTGGAATCAACTGCTGAGAGACAACTGCCTGAAGCACCATGGAAAGCTGAACCACAATCTGGCGCTGCTGGTTCGCAGGAAAAACGTCAATGATACGGTCAATGGTATTGGCAGCACCGATGGTATGCAGTGTGGAAAAAACCAGATGACTGGTTTCCGCTGCTGTCATAGCGACATCGATGGTTTCATAATCACGCATTTCTCCAAGAAGGATAACATCCGGACTCTGGCGAAGGGAAGCGCGCAGGGCATTGACATAGCTTAAGGTGTCAATATTGATCTCACGCTGACTGACAATACTTTTGTCATGGCGATGCAGATATTCGATCGGATCTTCCAGGGTGATGATATGTTTTTCCATTGTGTGGTTGATCTGGTTGACCAGACAGGCAAGGGTGGTTGATTTTCCACTTCCGGCAGGACCGGTGACCAGAACCAGACCTTTGGATAATTTGGAAAAATCCATGACAGAATCAGGGATACCGATATCTTCCGGATGTGGCAGATCAAAGGTAATGACACGGATGACCGCAGAGAGTGCACCACGCTGTTTGTAGGCGCTGACACGGAATCTGGAAAGTCCCGGAACCGCGAAAGAAAAATCATCATCTCCGCGTTTTAACAGGTTGGAAATATCACGGTTTCCGGCTAATTCATAGATTTCTTCGATACAAGCCTGTGTTTCTTTTGGCATCAGTTTTTCTTCATGTTCGCGAAGAATCCGCCCGTTTGCACGATAGGAAGGCGGAAGACCGGCGATGATAAAAATATCCGATGCATGATCGGCAACTGCTTTTTGCAGCAAATCAGTAACTTTCATAATAAACATGCACCTTTCTTTTACTTTGTAATGAATGATGTAATATCTGTATACAAAATAATATCATTCTTGAATTATGTAGTTCTTTTATATAAGACTATATAGCACGATTTATTGATCGCTTCCAATCACAGGAAGTGTTGTCTGTTCTTCCCAGTCAGAAGTAGCTGCTTCTTTCCAGCGAAGAATCCGTCTGGAATGGTTGTCTGGATCTGCCAGAACCGTAACTTCCAACTGTTGACTGTCGGTTACCGGAATCGTGTAATCAATCTGCAGACCATCTGTTTCTTCTGTGACAGTGACATCACTGAGGTTTTGCAGTGCGGCAGCAGCATCTGATTTCTCCAAAGCGGTATCAATCTGTGCCAGACGTGCGGAAGCCTCTGAACTGGCACTGGCATAAGCAGTCTGGTGCGCTGCCAGTTTTTTTGTATAAGACTGGTCTCTCAGTGAACTGGACAGAGAGAGGGCTGCAAAAGTGACCAGACATAAAACGACAAAGATCACCAGCAGATAAGAGGTCCCAATCTGAAAACCCGGTTGGGAAGCGTGTTTTTTCTTTCTCATTGATCGGTCACCTCCTTATTGCGCCGGTTCCGGACAATAATCCGTTTCCATGGAATAAATGACAGAGGCATCATCCGCATCCGAAGCAGAACGTGCGGTAAACGTACCGTGCAGCAGAGCCCCCTGAGGATCTATCCGGATCTGAATCTCATAAGTTGCGTCTGACGAACTGCAAAGCTGCCAGTTTTTATCGTAAAATACGAGATATTCTGCAGAACCGTCTGCATTTTCTGAGACACTGGCATCTTCCGGCAGCAGAGCGGAAAAAGAATCCCCGGCAAGAAATACTTCGGAAAATCCGGATACCTTTTCCAATGCCGTATTCAGTTCCTGTGTCTGACGACTGATCAGATGTGCCCGGACAAAAATCTGCACACAGACCGCTGAGGTCAGACTGAAAAATAAAATTGCAATGATCAGTTCCAGCAAAAACAAGCTGGAACGTTTTGCAGATGTTCCTTTCATAGCATTCTCCTATGCGTTACGGCGTACTTTTGATACTGACATAAGTATCGGAAATACTGCCGTCTTTGTTTGTACAATACAGATGAAACAGTCCGTCCTGAGTTTCATCAAAGGAAAAACAGTCCGATGCGAGAATCTTGCGTCCATCGGAGGCTTTTGCATCGACACCATCCTGAATAAAAAGCTCCCGCAGGTAGCCGTCATATTCATAGAGATAAGTCACATAAGTCTGCTCCGAATAGGTCTGTCGGATCACAATGGCATCCTGCCCGTCAAAAGTTCCTGCATAGACAGCACCATATTCGTCTGCCAGATGAATCTTTTCCATCACATACGACAGCGCCGTGCGACTGGCAAAAGAATCCTCAGAGTCCTGCACCTGACGGCTGTAAGTTCCCGAAGCCAGAACAACCAGCGCGACCGAAGTGGCAGTCAGTACAAAAAAGAGCGCAAGAGGAAACAGAAAATCAATGACATGTTTCCGTTCAGTTCGTTCTCTCATGTTCCTTCCTCCTAACGTTCAATAACTGTAATATCCGGCAGAAGATTGGCTCCGGCAATCTGATAATCTACAAAAAAGGAATCCGTATCATATTGGATTCCGCAGGTGTCTTTCAACTCCTGCAGGGACTGTGGATAGCGCCCTTCTAATGCATAATATTGCGAGACACCGCGCCAGAGTGCGTTTTCCAGACTATTTTTCTGCTCCTGTTTTGCCTGCGCGGACAGATGGGAGATCCCACCGAAAAACAATCCACAGACACATAAAAATATCAGCAGTGACAGACACAGATTCCGCAGGGGATGGGAGCGTCTGCTGTGATAAAATCGTTCATTTTTCCGATGGAACATACCAGACACCTCCTATAATCCGGCCATGATGCCAAGCAGCGGCAGCATGACAGACAGCAGGATAATTCCCACGATCACAGACAGGATAATGACCAGTGTCGGTTCCAGTACGGAGATGAAGGATGTGATACGGTCATTTAACTCATCTTCGCAGCGGTCAGCAATCTGATCCATCACCTCATCCATCCTGCCGGATTTGCCGGCAATGGAAGTCATGCGGGCATAGACACCGGTGAAAACTTTGGATTTAACCAGTGCCACGGAGAGATCTGTACCCTGTTCCATTTCTTCTACACAATTTTTGATCTTTTCACGGAAATATGCATCTTCGATCAGGTTCCGGGAAAACTCCAGTCCGCGTTCCGGTGTCAGACCACTTTTTAATGCAAGTGCCATAGCTCCCGCGAAACGGCAGACAGAAGATTTTTCTGTGATCTCTCTGGAAAAACGAAACGCGTGTCCGAGTTTTCCAAGCTGTTTTCGCCCTCTTTCAGTACGTGTCAGATAAATGCCGGCAATGACGATGGCGACAATCAGAACAACAAATGCCAGCGCATAGCGGGAAAGCCCGTTTCCGACCATTAAAATGCCTCTGGATAAACCGGTCATTTCCGTACCGAGCTGCTGAAATACCTGCTGGAAAACAGGCATTACTTTTGTGATCAGAATCACAATGACAACAAGCATCATAATGATCATGATCAGCGGATAGGTCAGGGAATTACGGATATTTTTACTCAATGTCTCCTCACGGGTGTAGTGGGCAGCCAGAGAATCTATGACGTCGTCTAAGCGACCGGTTTCCTCTCCAATCTCTGTCATATGGATCAGATAAGCCGGAAATACATGGGTCTGTTCCAGGGCATCGGCGAAGGTGTGTCCCTCCAGCATTGACTGATACATGCTGTTGATCAGTTCTTTTTCCAGTTCGTTCTGGGTATCTTCCATCAGAAGCTCCAACCCTTCCAGTGCTGAGATACCTGATTTCAGGATCATCGACATCTCACCGCAGAACGATGCGATCTCCGGATAGGCTAACGATTTTTGCTGCGTCTGCTTTTCCATTCTTTTGTATCCTCCATTTTGATTTCTGCATATGGTTTTTGTATAGGTTCTGATAAGTACAATATTTGAAAAAATAGTGTTTACAAAGCTATTATTTTCAGAGATATTGTTTTCGGTTATGAGCAAGTAGCGAAGCGGATTGCGAATATCCGCTTGACTAGGTAGATTAATAGGTATATTTTGTTACATAATTGCTTCCGTCACCGACGTATTTTTTGACATTGGAAGCACTGTTACTGGCAGCCAGTGTAGGATCCATGATGGACCAGCTTTTTCCGTCAAATTCAATAATATTGTCCACCCATCCAACTTCCGTCACATAGCAGCTGATCCATGCGTGGTAAACGTCACCGGAATAGCCGACATCCAATTTGGTCGGAATCCGTTGAGACCGGAGCATTGCCGACATCAGGGATGCATAGTCGAAACAGATTCCCCTGCCGGAGGAAAGGGTGTCATCCGGAACCGGGATATAACCATAAGGAACCGATGCGGCTTTTTTCTCATCGTAAGTGATATTTTCGATGACATAGTTATAAATATTTGTGATGGCATCCAGATCTGTATTACAACCCTGTGCCAGTTCTTCTCCCTTTTTGACGCAGGCAGAATCAGAATTGAAATTTACATAAAAATTCGGGTATAAAAAGGGGGAAAATTCATCGGAGATCTGAACATCCAGATCCTGTGTAAAAGAAACTGCATACAGATTATCTTCCACCGATACGGATTCCAACAGTGTGATCTTGTAGGTGCCATTTCCGCCGGGAAGGGGATAAACGAAATAATCTTCCGAAGCTGTCACCGGATAGGTGTATTCTGTGCCCTCCGGCAATGTCACCTGAACTTTTACTTTTTCGTTGCTGCCGCTGTAGCGAAGCATCACATAGCCATCGGAAGTGTGGGAGGCATCCAGTGCCACCAGATCGTTTCCATAAGTGACGTCCCCGGAAGCCTGTGCGGTCAGTACCTGTGGCGTTGCATCCCTGGTTCCCTGTGCATCCTGTGTATCTGATTTTTCAGCAGTCGCTGTTTGGGTATTGCCGGAACCACTGTCAGAAGAAGTGCATCCGGCGAAACAAAACAGCGCACAGCAAAGTAGAAAAAGGAGGACGCTGTTTTTGCACAGGTGTCGATATTTTTTGCGATGATATAGCACGAATCCTCCTCCTTCCTGAATAAAATAGTATAAAGTTGTCCTGTTATTATACTGAAAAACATTACCAAAAAAAGTAAAAACAAAAATAGTTGCTATAATGTTAATTAACAATAATTATACCACATTTGAGCATTAAGGAAAAGAGATACAAATCATAGATTTCGATTGACAAATAATCGGGGGACTTTTACAATTATCTTAAGCAAGGGAAAATCGTTATATAGAAACGAGGAAGAAAAATGAATGAAAAATTACCGATATTGAATGTTCACATGCTTGGGGATTTTTCTGTTATGTATGGGAATCAACCAATATCATTTGGAAAGAACACAACCACAAAAGCAATGAAACTTTTACAGATTCTTTTGTATCATGGGGAACAGGGCATTTCCAGAGAAAAACTGCTGAACGCATTGTATGTACGGGAAGAACTGGCAGATGCCTCGAACAACCTTCGTGTTACAGTTCATCGTCTGAAAAAGATCATCGTTGATGCAGGACTTCCGGCAGATGAATATATACACATAAAAAAGGGTATTTACAGCTGGCAGGCACCGATGAGAGTGGAAGTCGATGTGAAACGATTTGTTTCCTTATATAAAGAATCAAAAGAATGCACAGATAAGGAACGTAAAGAAGAACTGTTAACACAGGTCTGCCAGATGTATCACGGAGAATTCCTTCCGGCATTGTCCGGGGAAGAATGGGTGCTTCTGGAAAGTATTCAGTACAAAAAGATCTACAGTGAATCATTAAAGGAACTTTGCGAGAGCCTGATGACAAAAGGTGAATATGAAGAAGTGCTGGCACTGTGCGAATCTGCATGCAGGATGTATCCGTTTGATGAGTGGCAGTCAGTGCGTATTGAATGTTTTATCAGGTTGAAACGTTTTAAAGAAGCGTTAAAAGAGTATGAGGATACAGCAAAGCTTTTCTTTGAAGAACTTGGTATTACACCGTCGGATCGTTTACTGAAACAGTTTGACGAGATGAGTAATCAGATGAATCATACCAATCCGAGGGAAATTAACGAGATTAAGGAACGTCTGAAAGAAGACAGTGACCGCGGCGGCGCTTACTATTGCAGTCTGCCAAGTTTCCGCGACAGCTACCGTCTGGTTTCCAGAATGTTAGAACGAAACGGTCAGTCTGCATATCTGATGCTTTGCAGTATCACAGATGGAAAGGGACATCCGATGGAGAAACCGGAGAAATTGGCAGTGATGGCAGAGGAATTACAAAACTCCATCCAACACAGTCTGCGTCGGGGAGATTCTTTTACGAAATACAGTTCTTCTCAGTATTTGATTCTGCTGACAGGGACAAATAAGGAAAATTGCGAAATGATTTTTGACCGTCTCCGGAAATATTTTTCACGGGAGCATAAAAGCTGGGGAAAAAATCTGGAATATTTTGTGTCCTCTATTGCAGATGTGGAAAATCCGGATTCTCCGATTCAGTTTCAAAAGGATAAAAATGTATGGTAACGGATGAAATATTCCATGACAGTTATCATATAACAATATTTGATGTATGAATACGTTATGAAGTGATGATCAGAGAACTTGGAAGGGGAATGGCATGAATATGGAGCAGAAGCAGTCAATCGCCTGGCATGTGCCAAACCTGCTCAGCATTTGCATCGACAGCGTTGCAGATGGCGAAATGTCAGGAGAGATTTATCATTGTTACAAGAAAGAACCATTAAAATTCAGCAATATCATTCGGATGATCGAAACTGCGGATAAATTTTTTGATCAGATTAAATTTCCACAATCAGCGACACAGATACGTTCCTTTGAAAAAAAAGAACCAACCATGGAAGCTGTACCGGAAAAGGTTTGTATACCCCAGGAAGTGTTGGAAAAACGCGGTGCGAAAGGCACATTTTTACTGAATGTGAAATACCGCCAGAATTCATCCTGGCAGGGCGTGATTCAGTGGGTGGAAGGGGATTTGACATATTCATTTTCTAGTGTGCTGGAGCTGCTGAAGATATTAAGTAATGTGATGCAATAAGTTGTTTTATAAACAGTAGTAATGCGATGATTAATAAAAGCGGATTTTCGACAGATGTCGGGAATCCGCTTTTTACATATTCTTTATACAGACAGAAAAGAAATTTAAAAATACTGATAAAAAATGCCTGAAATATATGATTTTCCTGCAAAAATGAATATAACACATATTGAAATGTAAGATAGACTGAGTCCATGAAAAACATTACAAAATATTACAAAAAAACAAAACATTACAAGAAAAGATAAAAAAGTTAATACACAATGTCGAAAAGTAATGTTTTGTGTAATGGGTGGTAATATACAATGCTAATATACAACAAAGATGATAGATAAGCTGGAAAGATAAGAAGGTACTGACATGAGTAATAGACAGAAAAAGACAGAAACATTTATTATAAAAGTCATGGATCAGCAGAATGCAACCTGGCAGGGCAGTGTTACCTGGGTAGATGAACAGCGAGAGCAGTACTTTCGAAGTACTCTGGAACTGCTAAAACTGATAGATGGTGCATTAGAAAAACGTAATGATGACGAAGAAAACAGCGATGAAGATAAAAGGAGGACGCCATGAAACATACAAAGAAAAACGGCTATTGGCAATCGTGCTTTGCATGATACTGGTGTTAAGTACCGGAATAGCAGCCTTTGCCAATGAAAATGTTGGACTTCAGTCCGTTGCGTGTCAGGCAGCAACGCTGGAGCGAGTAATAAAAAATGCAGAGGGTGAAGATGTTGGAACACTGATTGCGGATATTCCGGAGGGCACATTCCTGGCAAGTTCATCGGATGCAAATATACAGATGGATGTACAGGCAGACGCCGGTGCAGACGGTGTTCTTGACCGTGTACAGCAGCAGCTTGAGACAAACGGTGAAGCAGGTTATACACTGAACAATTATGTGATGGCTGATGTTACATTTTATGTAAACGGTGAAAAACAGGTACCTCAGCAGCCGATCACCTTCACTGTAAAGGGCACAAATCTTGATTCTCAGAAGGCAGTTGCTTTCAGCGATGACAGACAGAATAATCCGACTTTCCCGGATGTGACAGAAGTTACGGCAGAAGATGGAAGCAAGGTATTACAGTTTACGGCTGATATGGACAGTGAGACAAGTGTGTTTGGAGTTACTGAAGCTCTTCAGGACAAAGAATGGTCTACACAGGTTGGAAATGCTACGGTGAAAGTAACAGGAACAGAAGATGCACTTCCAGAAGGGGCACAGCTTACAGTAAGCGAAATTACAGCTGAAAATGAAAAAGAAGCAATCGAGAATGCTGTTATGGAACAGGAAAACGATGATTCAGCAGTAACAAATATTGTTGCGTATGATATCAAATTTATGATGAATGGTCAGGAAGTACAGCCATCATCCCCTGTTCAGGTAAGTGTAGATTCTCCGCAAATTGTTTCTGATCAGGACACATCCGTATATCATGTAGATGAAAACAATTCAGTAGAAGATATGGATGGAAGTGTAGATGCAGACGGAAATATAGTATTTGATGCGCCACATTTTTCAACTTATGTAATTGTTCAGAAAGGTGAAAATGCTGTTAATGTAACAATTCAGCATTACGATGCAACAAAAACTACCGATACAAAGATCTATGCAGATGATGTTCGCAGATTACCTGTAGGCGGAAAGATTAATGATTATACAAAAGCTGATAACTGGACAGTAGATCATGTTGTACAGGTTATTGATGGAACCTCTAAAACATTAACCAATACAGACAAGATTGAAGTTAATAAAGAGTGCACAATTAAAGTGTACTATACTCCGAAAACTACAACAGTAGACGGAGCGACAACGTTTTATGATTATACAGTAAAAGTAAAGGATACGAATTATTCCTTTAATCAGCTGACAAATGGAACAGCAAAAAATAACGGAAAAATCATAGCAGGAGAAAACAAACAGAACTATAGCAGTTATCAGGACTCATTAAAGGTAGGCGGTAAAGAAGTTAATGCATGGACCGGAAAGGGCGGCGGTGTTGTAACCGAATTGCTTCAGGGCTTAGATGCAAACGGAAACGTTGTATTTAATTATGATGAGCCAGGATTCTTTGTTAATCAGGACAAAACTGTTCAGGTAGGAAATGCGAAGAGATACTTAAGAAAGGTTTATACAGATTATAAACTGACTTTTAATCAGACTGGCGATACCTATACATTAAGCTCTGTAAAAGATGGGAATGGAGAAAAACAGACAACTTCGGGCAGTGATTTCTTCCCGCTGGATAATGTAAAAGTTGACTATGAAGGCGCATATACAAAGAAAGAGGATAGCAGTATATCCGGTGGAAATAAGACCCACAATTATTACTTTGGTATGAGATATGATGTGACCTTTAAAGTTGGTGATTATGTAGGACCATTGAACTATAGTTTTACTGGTGATGATGATCTGTGGGTTGTTCTTGATGGAAAACAGGTTGTAATCGATCTTGGTGGAATCCATGATGCTGCTGATAAGACTGTTAATCTGTGGGATTATATTAAAACTGATGAAGATAAACAGCAGGAACATACACTTACCATTCTTTATATGGAGCGTGGTGCCGGTGAATCTAACTGTAAGATGAACTTTACATTACCGTCTGCTCATATTTCAGAAGTTGGTCAGGTCCCAATGGCAGATTTGACATTGAAAAAAGTAAACACAAAAGCTGAGGGATTGGCAAATGCAAGATTTACTTTGGAAAATGACAGTACAAAAGAAAAACAGTCAGCAGTTTCAGGAACAGATGGAACATTATCCTTTACAAAATTAAGAGAGGGTACATATACATTAACAGAGACTGTTGCACCGGATGGATATGTGGCATCTGCTACGACATGGAAAGTAAATGTAACGGTAAACGGGGAAACAGCTACGGCTACTTTGTATCAGGCAGATGGAACGACGGCAGTGACACCTGTGAACGGAGTTTATAATATTCAGAATCAGACCCAGGAAGAACATACGCAGATGATTCTGGATTATGATAAGACAGCACATGTAACTAACTGGGATAACAGAATATACGATATCGATATTACCGCTTCTTCTAAACTGACAAGTCAGACAACAGAAGAAAGTGGCGGTGAAGCAGATGTTATGCTGGTACTGGATACGTCAGGTTCTATGGGAGATGACGGTAAAATGACTGCATTGAAAAATGCAGCAAAACAGTTTGTTACGAATACAGCGACTAAATCTGCTACAAGTAAAATAGGTATCACAGCCTTTAGTTCTTCAGGATATAATAAAGATTATGGAAGTTATAAAGGTAGCCATGGTAAAAGTACAGAGTTACTTACTGTAGGAGATAATCAGACCGAGCTTACCAGTTTTATTGATAACCTGATTGCAAATGGTGGTACGGATCCGGCAGTTGGTTTAAATGAGGCATATTCTAAGCTGAAATCAGCAAAGGAAAATGGAGATACACTTCCGAAATATGTAATCCTCTTTACAGATGGAGAACCAACAGGAGGAGGAAGTACATGGTCTACAACAGCACAAACGAATGCTGAGGCATCCGCTCAGAAATTAAAAGAAATGGGTGTAACTGTTTATACCATTGGCTTTGGACTTAAAGATAAAGCATCAGCATTTTTAGCCGGCGGAGAGTATAAGACGTGGAATTGGAATTATGGTTGGACAACTACTATTTTTCCAGGAATTGCATCTTCAGGTTGTGCAAAGACAGCGGATGATGCAAATAGTCTTCTTGATATTTTTAACAAGATTTCAGAAACTATCACAAATAACCTTGAGATTACAGGGGCAAAAATTGTAGATGCCATTGATCCGAAATTCATCATTCTTGATGATAAGGGTGTTCAGATTACGGAAGAATATCTGACAAGTAAAAATATCGAAAGTGTTACCTTGGCAAATGGGGGAAAAGTATATTACAAAGAAGGAATACAGTACATCGAATGGACAGATCAGACAATTCCGAATAAGAATAATAATGCTGAGTGGCACAAAACCATAACTGTTCAGGCACAAAGGGATTATATTGGTGGAAATAATGTGGCAACCAATATTTCACCAGATTCCAAGATAACAACTTCCTATGGTGAGGGGGTATTGCCACAGCCGAGAGTAAACGTAAAAGCTAAACTGGAACTGAATGATAAGAATGTTACGATTTACAAAGGTGATGATGTTCCTTCAGCAGAAACTGTATTAAATGACATGGTTCAGAATTATGCTAAGAATACTGGCAAGTATGGTGTGGCAACAGACAGCTTTTCTGTGAACTGGTATACAGCAGAAGCATTAGAAAAGAAGTTTGATGCATCTACCAGGATAGAAGACTTGAAAGTGATCGGAACAAAAGTAGAGAATGATACAACATATTATCTGACTGTTACTTATGATGCTGGCGCTCCGACAGATGAGAGTAATGCAAATACTACAGAAAATGGTGAAGTAAAAATTGCAGGTGACAGGACTACACATACTGTAGTAGCAACGTCTGTAAATGATTCGAACAGAACTTATGGGATTTACAATATTCATGTAATTTCCGGAACAATTAAGATTACAAAGAAATTGGTTGATCTATCAAATGAAGATCAGACATTTACATTTGTAGTGAAAAAAGACAGTGAGATAGTAGCAACAGTTCCACTTACGGTAAGAAAAGGTGAGAAAGAAGCAAGCTTTACCGGTGATGTGCTTACAAATCTTCCACGCGGTACTTACACAGTAGAGGAGCAGAACACATCTGGATATGTGCTGAATGAAGCAAAATCTGGAACAGAAACAAACTGTGAAAACTCTGTTATTCCTACTTACGTTGCAAGATTTGTATTGGGAAACAGTAAAGCTACGGAAAATGTAATTAAAAAAGATTATACTTATGATCCTAATGATGGCGGAACAGTCGGACAGGCTGTTTTCACGAATGAAAAAGTGATTACAGACTGGGACATTGTAAAAGTAAGTGCAAGCAGTGATACATTGAAATTAGAAGGTGCTCAATTTACATTAAAAGATTCCAATGGCAATGTAAGATATACAGGAACTTCCAATGCTAATGGAAAAATTGAGTGGAAAGAAAAAGGGGTTGCAGTAAGTACTTTGGCACAGGGCACTTATGAATGCCAGGAGACAAAAGCACCGGCGGGTTATTCTGTGAGTGCAGAAAAATGGACTATTCTGATTGCATCTAATGGATATTTGAAATCAATCAAGAAAGCAGATGGAACAGAGGTTATTGCACAGCCGACAACTTCTGAAGACTCAGTAGTTCATTACTACTACGAAGATAATGCTTTGTACGAACTGCCACATACCGGCGGACCTGGTATTTACTTGTTCACGATCGGCGGAATATTACTCATGGGAGCAGCCGCATGGATCTTATACAAAAACAAGTGCAGGGAGGTGCTGAAAAGATAAAAACAAATTATTTTACTTTTCGGCGGCTCACCGCCGTGACAACAATTTAACTATCTTCCCTGAAGGGGGATAAGATAAACGGGCAATGCCCCGAAAGAAAAGGAGACGACGAGATGAAAAAGATGAAAAAATTCTTCGCAGTGATTTTATCACTGGCAATGGTTCTTGGAATGAGTATCACAGCATTTGCAACGGAAGCTGGAACAGCTACTCAGGCAGCAGGAAAGATTACAGTTGAAGGTCTGACAAAAGAAGATACAACTGTAAAAATTTACAAAGTAGTTTCATGGAATGAAGCACAGAGTAAATGGGAAGCAGAAGCATGGGCAAAAGATCATGTTGATCTTACAAAAGATCCGGTAGACATTGACTGGGATGCTTTAAAGGATGTTGCTACAGATGCTGATTTATATCAGTCAGCTAAAAAAGTTTCTAACGGAACAGCAGAATTTGACAATTTGGGAATCGGAGCATATCTTATTACTGCAAACGGTATTACCACTGAGTACAACGTAATGGGTGATTTTACATATGATTATGACAGCGATAATTTAATGGTACCTGCTCAGAAAACAATCAGTGCAAAAGCATCTGACTATACTGTAGTTAAAACATTTAAAAATGGTGATCCTGATAAATTTGTAAAACTTGGTGATAGCATTCCGTTTGTAATTACAACAACTTTCCCAAGTTATGAAGATGGAACAGATAACAGAACATTTACAATCACAGATACACCAACTGGAATGAAAATCACAGATATTAAAGTTAAAGTTGGAAATGATGATCTTCAGGCGGGAACAGACTATACTTTAGATAAGACTTTACCGTCAACAGAAGCTGTAACAGTAAATTTTGCAACTGATTATATTGGAACTGAGAATACACATGCTGGAAAACTGTAACAGTAGAAGTGACAGCAACAGTAACAGAGGCAGGAAAATATTCCAACGAAGCTACAACAAATAAAGCATCTGATCCATCTAAAGTAGAAGGTGAGACAGGATCTATCACAATCAACAAGGTTGATAAAGGCAATAATGTTCTGAAAGGTGCAGAGTTTAGTGTTGCTCTTGATGGAACAAAACTTGAGTTTGTTGAGGTAGAAACAGGTGTTTACAGATTGGCAACTGCAGATGATGCTGCTGATACAAAAGTAACAAATGTAGTAGCTACAAACGGATCTGTAGTAGTAAAAGGTCTTGACGAAGGAACATACAATATCGTCGAGGAAAAAGCACCGAAGGGTTATTCTGTTGTAGATGTACCTAATCAGACTATTTCCGCAGGACAGAATGCTAATATTACTGTTAAAGTAACTGATACAAAACTTTCTGCACTTCCGCATACCGGTGGTATCGGTACTACAATCTTCACAATCGCAGGTTGTGCAATCATGGTAGCAGCAGCTTTCTTCTTCTTCACAAGCCGCAAGAAAGCAAACAAATAATGAATGATAGTGAACATCAGTAAGTGAGATTTACTGACGGAACAACAGAATCCGGGGCGGCAGCCGCCCCGGATTCATAAAAAAGAGTAATTTACAACAACAAGGAGAGCCCGGATGAAAAAGAAAAGCAGTAAAATAGTAATCATTCTTATATTTTTAGCCGGTTTGTCCTTATTGCTGTACCCACTTGTTGCAAACCAGTGGAACAATCATAGACAAAAGCAGCTCATCAGTAATTACGAAAGTGTTGTAGCTGATAAGGAAGCGGCGGGAAACATTGATTACGCAGCAGAGATGAAAAAAGCGGAAGCCTATAACGATGCATTGCTTCCGAGCATTTTGCCAGATTCCTTTGCCGTGGCAGATGCAAGTACAGAGACAGACAGCAGTTATGAAGACAGTCTGAATATTGCCGGAGACGGGATGATGGGAATTGTAGAAATTCCAAAGATTGCGATCAAGCTTCCGATTTATCATGGAACAGGTGATGAAGTATTACAGAAAGCGGCAGGGCATCTGGAAGGAAGTTCTCTCCCAATCGGTGGCGAGAGCACACATGCAGTTATTTCCGCGCACCGCGGATTGCCGAGCGCATCACTTTTTACCGATCTGGATCAGCTGGAGATCGGAGATCATTTTCTGATCCATGTGCTGGACGAAACCCTTTGTTACGAGGTGGATCAGATCCTGGTAGTAGATCCGGAAGATACATCCGCATTGGCAGTAGAGGATGGCGAAGATCTGGTGACGTTGCTGACTTGTACACCATACGGTGTCAATACGCAGAGATTGATGGTTCGGGGACACAGAGTTCCTTACGAAGAGCAGGCAGTGGCAGATGAGCAGACACCACTCAGTGGCCTCAGCTTACATACGAATTATTTACTTTGGGTAGTGGTAGGAATTGTCATTACCGGAGTATTTATCCTTATATTATTTATCAGAGAGAAAAAACTGCAGAAGAAAGCAGCAAAACAAAAGGAATCTGAAGAATGAGTGAAAAAGAACTGGAAAAAAAGCCTGTAAAGAAAAAAGGCAGATTAGCTCCGATTCTTTTCGGACTGCTGTTTCTGGTTGGATTCGGAATCCTGGCTTATCCAACGATTTCGAATCAGTGGAATACTTACCGGCAAAGCCAGCTGATTAGTAATTATGAGAGCAGCGTAAACAACATGACGCCGGAAGATTATACCGATGAATGGCAGAAAGCAGAAGATTTTAATGCAAATATCACACAGAATAATTTGTATGGAGATGTGTTTGGGGAAGATGACGGAGATCTGAAAAGTACCGATTACTGGAAAGTGTTAAATGTCGGGGATGACGGAGTCATGGGGTATCTGTCCATTCCGAAGATCAATATCAGACTTGCAATTTATCATGGAACCGGTGATGACGTGCTCCAGACCGGAGTCGGACATCTGAATGGAACAAAACTTCCGATCGGTGGTGAGAGCAATCATACCGTACTGGCAGCACACAGAGGATTGCCGAGTGCAAAGCTTTTTACCGATATTGACCAGATAGAAATCGGAGATAAATTTTACATCCATGTGTTAGATCAGGTATTAGCTTATCAGGTAGATCAGATTTTACCGATGGTAGACAAGGATGATCACGAGACATTGGATGATGCAATGAAGATAGAAGACGGTAAGGATCAGGTAACTTTATTTACCTGCACACCATATGGTGTTAATTCCCACCGTTTACTTGTAAGAGGAACCCGCGTAGCGTATAATGGAGAAGAGGAAGCAACCGGATCGGTGGCAGACAGCATGTTACATTCCATCCAGAATTACTACATGTTGTATCTGATCCTTGGAATCGCAGTTACGGTTCTGCTGATTCTCATTATGAAAGTTGTATCAGGAAGAAAACAGCGTAAGAAATAAAGCACAGACTTTAAAGGAGGATACGAGGCGATGATGAAAAGAAAAGTAAAAGCAGGAAGTGCCATTTTCCTGGCTCTGGCAGTGGCATTCTCCGTATTTGTTCTGCCTGGCGTATGGGCGGCAGATGCGATACAGGTTGACAGAAATGACTGCTCCGTGGAATTTTCCGTTGGAAGTGATTATAAAGAGCTGTTGACATCAGACGTGACAATTGATTTATACAAAGTTGCTTCTGTGGATAAATCAGGAACTTATACCGCTGAGCCGGATTTCGAAGGGCTGGATGTCAGTGCACTGGATATCGATGATCAGGCAGGTTCCGCAGCAAAATGGTCAGAGAGAGCAGCAAGCGCAGCACAGAAGGTGACAGAGAAGAAGCTGGATGCAACTGATACCGTTACAACTACAAACGGAATGACAAAATCTGAGGGACTTGAGACAGGACTTTACCTGATTCAGCCGGAAGAAGTTGTAACAGATAATTATACGTATACATTTGCACCGTCACTGGTAGCTTTGCCGAATAACTATTATGGAAACGGCGGCAGTGATACATGGGTTTACAACCTGACCGGAGAAAATGGTATTACCTTAAAACCGGAACAGCATGCAAGATACGGTAAGCTGGTGATCAACAAAACACTGTTACATCAGAATGTGACATCCGGTGACAAAGCAACATTCGTTTTCCAGATTGATATTGAAAATCCGGATGGAACAAAAGAATCAAAAGTAGAGGCATTAGATTTTAAAACCGCAGGATCTGATTCCATTACGATCGAGCATCTGCGGGCAGGCGCAGACGTAACGGTGACAGAGGTTTACAGCGGAGCATCTTACAGTCTGGTATCCGATAATCCTGTTAAGGCAAAGATTACCGCAAACGATGAGTACAGCAGCGCAGATGCACCGACGGCAGAAGTTTCTTTCAAAAATGATACCGATGGTCGTCCAAACGGCGGATACGGCATAGTTAATAACTTCAAATTAAATAAAAATGGTCTGTATGACCATACGAAACCGGCACAGTAAAGGAGGGAAGCCAAATGAGAAAGCTACATAAAAAACCATTGGTTCTGGCAGCTGCAGCGATCGCGTTAACCGGCTCCCTGACCGTGGGAAGTGCGGTGGCATATTTTACCACATATGCAACTGCACAGGGCGGTGTCACCATGAATATGGGATTTACAGAGACAAAACCACATGAGGAAGTTGACGAAAACGGAAAACATGTCACGATTTCCAATGTTGGCGATTATGATTGTTTTGTCAGAGTCAGAGCATTTGCTCCGGTGGAATTAAGCTACAATGCACCGGACGGTGGATGGACAGACGGCGGTGACGGATACTGGTATTACAATGATGTTCTTCAGGCAGGACAGACCACGGAGAAGGAATTGAATATTACTTATAAATTCCCATCCGGGGATCAGAAACCGGAAGAGTTTAACGTAGTAGTTATTCAGGAATGTACACCGATTCTTTATGATGAAGATGGAAACGCATACGCTGACTGGGACAACGTTGTGACAGACAGCAGCAATACACAGGAGTAGGAGGTAAATGAGGATGAAGAAGAAAAAGAAATCATTTCCGAAAGTAACAGTCCTGCTTCTGGCGGCAGCCGCAGTGCTTCTGGTTGGGAGCGGTGTGGGAAGTGCGAGAGCAGCACTGACCTATTACAGTGAGAACTATTCCGTACAGATGAATATGCAGAGTATCGGCGTATCTCTGACAGAGAACGGAGATGTTGTCAGCAGCAGAGATTATGCAGAGCCAGATAAATGGGAAGGTTCCACAGAAGGTACTTTATTAAGCAAGATGCTTGGTGAAAATGAAAAATTCACACCGGGCAAGAAATATGAGGAAGCGATCGGCGTAACAAACAGCGGAAATATCGACACATTTGTACGTGTGATCATTACAAAAAGCTGGCAGGATGCTGATGGAAACAAAAATACAACACTTTCTCCGGATTTGATCGAATTAAATTATCTGACCGATAACGGATGGGCAATCGCAGAAGATCAGTCCACACCGGAGCGGACAGTTCTGTATTACACAAAAGCAGTAGGTGTCGGAGAATCCACACCGGCATTGTCTGATACACTTCGCATCAATCAGAGTATTGCTTCTGAAGTGACAAAGACAGTGAAAGATAACACAATTACTTATAGTTACCAATATGACGGTTATACATTCCATGTGGATGCGGAGGTTGATGCAGTTCAGACACACAACGCAAAAGATGCGATCAAGAGTGCCTGGGGTGTGGATGTGAACGTGTCAGAGGATGAGACCGAGATCAGTCTGCAGTAAGGAGGTACAGAAGAATGAAAAAGAAAATTTTGTGCCTGGTGCTGACACTTGTTATGACAGTAGGGGCAGCGACAACTGCATTTGCAAAAGATTATCAGGGTGCTGACGGATGGAATGTAACCTTTGACGGCAGCAAGATGAACAGTAATTTTCAGGATTCCGATGTGACCGACGGGATGGCAAACATCCAGCCGGGTGACAGCATCGAGCTGAAAGTACAGGTAACCAATTCTGACAGTGGCAAGACAGACTGGTATATGACCAACGAAGTCATTCAGACGCTGGAAGATGCACAGGCGACAGCAGAAGGCGGCGGATATACTTATCGTCTGACTTATGTGGGAGCCGACAATACAGAAAACGTGTTATACGACAGTACAACCGTTGGTGGTGAGGGCAATTCCAAGTCCGGGGAAGGTCTCAAACAGGTGGATAATTCCACACAGGAATACTTCTATCTTGGCAGACTGGCATCCGGAGAAAGCGGAATGGTACATCTGACAGTTGGTGTTGATGGCGAGACACAGGGTAACGGCTATCAGCTGACACTGGCAAAACTCCGTATGAATTTTGCAACGGAAAAGGTGACAGAGGCAACAACCACCGTTAAAGAGAACAAAGTAGAGAAGAAGGTTCCGGGCAAGAATAATGTCGTAACGACAACCAAGCGGGTAAAAACAGGTGACACGAATCTGATGCTCAGATATTGTGCACTGGCTCTGGTTTGCGGAATTGTCTGCCTGATTCTTGCAATCTTCTCCATGAACAAAAAGAAGAAAGAAGCAAAGGCATACAGAAAGAAAGGAGAGAAATAATATGTTCAAATGGAAAAAAATGTTAATCTCTCTCCTGAGTGTATCTGTGATCGCGGCAGCGCCGGCAACAACCGCTCTGGCAACTCAGCCGGGAAATGCATATACTTACAAAGTAACTTTATCCGCAGGAAATAAGGGCAGCATCAGCGGTCAGGAGAAGATCGAAGTGCAGGATCTGAATGCAGGCGATGATGTTTCTTTTGATCTGAGCCAGATTCAGGTGACAGATGAGAAATATTATGTAAAAGGTATCCGTCTCAGCGGTCGTGACAATGCAGAAGCTCTGGCGGCACCGGCATTTAACGTGGACGGTGATGCAGATTATGTCGTAGCATACGGCATCAAAGGCAATCAGGTAGCCTATACGGTTCAGTATCAGGATGAAGATGGCAACACACTGGCAGAAAGCCAGACCTTTTATGGAAATGTCGGTGACAAACCAGTCGTTGCTTACCGTTATATTGAAAATTTTATTCCGCAGGCACTGGCACTGACCAAAACCCTGAGTGAAAATGAAGCAGACAATGTGTTTACCTTTACTTACGCACCGGGTGAGACCAATCGGGTGGTAGAGACAACCACAACGATTACAACCGTTGTACCGGGAAATACTGTTTACAATACAGTGACGGTTCCGGCAGGTACGGTAGCAGGTGGAACAACGACCGGTGGCACCAATGCGGCAGGTGGAAATGCAAATGGAACAACGACCGGTGGTACCAACGTGACAGGTGGAAATGCAAATGAAACAACGACACCGGGCGGAACTACAGATGCCAATGGCGGACAGGATGCAGATCAGGATAATACTGTAGAGAATACGGACGAGCAGACACCGCAGGGACTGGTAGACCTGGATGATGAAGATACACCTACCGGAAATATCGATGCAGGAAAGTCGGAATCTGTGAAAACAATGAATTTCAGTATTGCGATCATTGTGGCAGTTGCAGTAGCAATTGTGGCTCTTTTAGTAGCACTGAGACGTCGCAGCAAAGAAACAAAATAAAAAATATGTGAATCATGATTGATGGCATAGAATGAGGCTCCCCAGAGTGAAAACTCTGGGGAGTTTTTGGGTAGAATTTGAAGTAGTAAATATGATGGAAATCAGTTATAATAAATGCAATGAAAACAGGAATTTAAATGATATAAAATCAAAGGAGAATAAAGGGTGAGTAGAGAAACACGAAAGAAAAAAAATCCAATTGCGACATTATGCAGCGTAATAGGAACGGTTTTGCTAATAATAGTAGTCGCAGCATGCATTCCGTTGACACTTCCCAAAGCCATGGGCTATCAGCTCTATACGGTAGTCAGTGGCAGTATGGAACCAGCGATTCCGGTAGGAAGCTTAGTATATATCAAATATGTGGAACCAAAGGAAATCATTGAAGGCGATGTGATTGCATTTTACGGATCAGATGCGGAGGGTTCGATCATCACGCATCGTGTGGTTTCAAACAGTTCTGCCATGGGTGAATTTATCACGAAAGGTGATGCCAACGAAGAAAATGATATGAATCCCGTGACCTATAATCAGTACATGGGCAAGATGGTACGTTCCATTCCAAAAATCGGAGGTATTGTGCAGACAATCACAGGCGGTTCCGGAAAAGCAGCTGTGGGATGTGTGATTGGCTTAGCAATTGTATTGGAAATCATTGCAGCTGTGCTGAACCGACGATTGGAAGATGACGAGGAAGAATAATAAAGCCAAAAGCTGATTACAAAGAAATACCACTTGGAGAAAATGCTTTGTATGAAAAAAGAAGCAAAAAGAATACATGTATTAGATTGACATTAATTTGTCAATATGATATAAATGAATCATACATGGTGTGTTACTGATTACGCAGGCATTAACCGTGCATAGATATTTTTTTGATATTTATGTAGGGTTAGTGCCTTTTTTTGTTGCCCGGGAAAATAGAGACGAAAGAAGAAAACTGCCAGCTATGTGAATTCAAAAAATGGGTACACTATAACAAATAATGTCTATTATGGAGAAAGAGTGAGGAGAACTATGAAAGACAAAATTTTTGGAATTTTGCAGAGGGTTGGACGATCCTTCATGCTGCCGATCGCAATTTTGCCGGTAGCCGGTCTGCTGCTTGGAATCGGTGGATCTTTTACAAATGAAACAATGCTGGAAACTTACGGTCTGCTTGGTGTTATGGGACCGGGAACCGTACTGAATCAGATTTTGCAGGTTATGAATGCCGCAGGTAACATTATTTTCACGAACCTGCCGATCATATTTGCCATGGGCGTAGCAATTGGTATGGCAAAGAAGGAAAAAGAAGTAGCTGCACTGGCAGCGGTTATTGCATTTTTTATCATGCATGCCTCTATCGGAGCACTGATCAGCATCAAAGGCGGCGCTGAGACAATGTTATCCGGTTCTGTCACAGATGTATGTGGTATCACATCCTTACAGATGGGTGTATTTGGCGGTATCATCGTTGGACTTGGCGTTGCTGCTTTGCACAACCGTTTTTACAAAATTGAGCTTCCGCAGGTGTTATCTTTCTTTGGCGGAACCCGTTTTGTACCGATCATTTCCGGTATCGTATTTGTTGGCGTCGGAATCCTGATGTTCTTTGTATGGCCGCTGATCCAGTCCGGTATTTACGCACTTGGTGATCTGGTACTGAGATCCGGTTACGCAGGTACATGGGTATATGGTTTCCTTGAGCGTTTACTGCTTCCGTTTGGTCTGCATCACGTATTTTACCTGCCATTCTGGCAGACAGGCGTGGGCGGAACACTGGAAGTTGGTGGAAAACTCATCGAAGGCGCACAGAACATTTTCTTTGCACAGTTATCCGATCCGACCGTGGATCACTTTGCAGTATCTGCAACCAGATTTATGTCCGGTAAATTCCCGCTTATGATCTTTGGTCTGCCGGGAGCAGCACTTGCAATGTACCGCACTGCAAAACCGGAAAAAAGAAAAGCGGTCGGTGGTCTGTTACTTTCCGCAGCACTGACTTCCATGCTGACAGGTATCACAGAGCCGTTAGAGTTTACATTCCTGTTTGTAGCTCCGCTGCTGTATGGTATTCACTGTGTATTTGCAGGTCTGGCATACATGCTGATGCATATTTGTAACGTTGGTGTCGGAATGACATTCTCCGGTGGATTTATTGATCTGTTCCTGTTTGGTATCTTACAGGGTAACAAGAAAACAAGCTGGGTATGGGTAGTGATCATCGGTGTGATTTACTTCGTTGTATACTACTTCCTGTTCAGCTTCCTGATCGAAAAATTAAACCTGAAAACACCTGGTCGTGACGATACGGAAGAAGTAAAACTGTATACAAGAGCAGATGTCAATGCAAGAAAAGAAGGCGAAAACGGTGCAGCAGGGGATGATCCTGTTTCTGAAGGAATCCTGCAGGGACTTGGCGGAAAGAAAAATATTTCTGACGTAGACTGCTGTGCAACCAGACTTCGTTGTACCGTATTCAAACCGGAGTTAGTAAACGATGCGATCCTGAAAGCAACCGGAGCATCCGGCGTGGTTCACAAAGGAAACGGTGTTCAGATCATTTACGGACCGAAAGTAACCGTAATCAAATCAAATTTTGAAGATTATCTGGAAAAAGCTCCGAATGAGGAGATTAACACAAATGAGACAGCTTCTGATTCCGCAGATGCAGCTCAGACAGAGAATGCAGCAGAGGCACAGGAGTCAAAAGAAGTTGTAAAAGAAACCATTATCGTATCCAGCCCGATCACAGGTATCGCTGCAGATTTGGCAACTGCACCGGATGATGCTTTTGCTGGAAGAATGATGGGTGACGGAGCCGTGGTTACTCCGACTGCAGCAACCATCGTGGCACCGGAAGACGGACAGGTCATCTTCGTATTTGATACAAAACATGCCATCGGATTTTTGACAGACAGCGGTTTATCCATGCTGCTTCACATCGGTATTGATACTGTAAATCTGGAAGGCAAAGGTTTCACCTGTTTTGTAGAAAACGGACAGAGCGTGAAAAAGGGTGACAAGATGCTGGAAATCGACATTGAGTATCTGACCGCAAATGCACCGTCCTTATGCTCTCCGATTCTGTGTACAGAATTAGAGGATAACCAGAAAGTCAGACTGCTGGCAGAGGGCGAAGTAAAAGCTGGCGAGCCGTTATTTGCAGTAGACGTATACGAAGAAGCGTAAAGAAAATAAATGCAGCTCAGGGATTGGAAAAAGAAACCTGAGCTGTCAGATAAAAAGAAGATTGAAACAACAAAGTAAGAAACGAATAATCATAAGGAGAAGGAGAGCAGTATGGCGCAGGAATACAAAGGAAAATCCGTATATAAAGGAATTGTCTTAGGACCGATCGCAGTATTTAAGAAAAATGATGTACAGGTAAAACGGGAAAAAATCACAGATACAGAGAGCGAGATCGCCCGTATGCAGGAAGCAGTATCTGCTTCTCAGGAGCAGCTTCAGAAACTGTATGACAAGGCAGTGAAAGAAGTTGGAGAAGCCAGTGCAGCGATTTTTGAAGTACATCAGATGATGCTGGAGGATGAAGATTATCAGGATGCGATCTGCAATATGATCCGCAATGAGATGGTAAATGCAGAATATGCAGTTGCTGTTACCGGAGATAATTTTGCGGAAATGTTTGCAAGCATGGATGATGATTATATGCAGGCACGTTCAGCCGATGTCAGAGATATTTCCAACCGCCTGGTGCAGAACTTATCCGGAAATGCACCGGTGGATATGAACGACATGGAGCCGTCCATTATTGTAGCAGATGATCTGTCCCCAAGTGAGACGGTTCAGATGGATAAAGACAAGATTCTTGGTTTTGTAACGGTACACGGATCTACAAACTCACATACTGCAATCCTTGCCCGGATGATGAATATTCCGGCGCTGATCGGTGTGCCGATGGATCTGGATGCAATGCAGAATGGTATGCAGGCAGTGGTCGATGGATTTGAGGGGATGTTTATTGTGGAGCCGTCAGAGAAAGTATGCGAGCAGACAAAAGCACGCATGGCAGAAGAAGCGGAAAAACAGCAGCTTCTGCAGCAGATGAAAGGACAGGAAACTGTTACAAAAGATGGAAAACACGTCCATCTGTATGCAAATATCGGAAGTGTTTCCGATATCGCGAGTGTGCTGGATAATGATGCAGAAGGTGTCGGTCTGTTCCGAAGCGAATTTCTGTATCTTGGAAAAACAGATTTTCCGACAGAGGAAGAACAGTTTGCAGCTTACAAACAGGCGTTACAGCTGATGGCAGGCAAAAAAGTGATCATCCGTACCCTTGACATTGGTGCGGACAAACAGGTAGATTATTTTAACCTTGGTGAAGAAGAAAATCCGGCAATGGGCTACCGTGCGATCCGTATTTGTCTGAAGCAGCCAGAGATTTTCAAAACACAGCTTCGCGCATTGCTTCGTGCCGCTGTATACGGAAATCTGTCTGTGATGTATCCAATGATCACATCCACCGAAGAAGTGGAGCAGATTTTTGCTGTTGTAGAGGAAGTGCGGGCAGAATTAGAAGCAGCGGAGATCCCTTATAAAATGCCGGAACAGGGTGTGATGATCGAGACACCGGCAGCAGTTATGATCAGTGATGAACTGGCGCAGATGGTTGATTTCTTCAGTATCGGAACCAATGATCTGACACAGTATACGCTGGCAATCGACCGTCAGAATGCAAAACTGGATGATTTTTACAATGCACATCACAAAGCGATTTTACGCATGATTCGTATGGTTGTGGAAAACGCACACAAATACGGAAAATGGGCAGGCATCTGTGGCGAGCTTGGCGCAGATCTGGAACTGACCGATGCATTTATGGAAATGGGTGTGGATGAGCTTTCTGTGGCACCGTCCATGGTTTTGAAAGTTCGCAAAAATATCCGTGAATATGCAGAAATATAAATATTGACGAAAGAAATGCGGGCAGCAGCAGGTTCGGAGAGGATTTGTTGCTGTCCGTTTTGTCAATATAATTGTAAATATGGTACTGTAAAAATGAAGCGTGCTTGTATAGAACGTTGATTCATAACAATATTTTACAGCATAAGATTGCTTTTTATTGCTTTTTTAGAGGGTGAATTCTGTTTTGTGGGTTTGAAAATATGGGGTTCTATGCTAGAATAATACTATTACAAACTATTTTGTGGGAGAAGGAAGTAAAAACATGTATCGCATATGTAAGGTATTGAATCATAATGGGGTAATTGCCCTTGATATGAATGACAGTAAAGAATATGTGCTTTTAGGAAAAGGTGTCGGATTTGGGAAAAAGCCCGGTGAGCGTTTTGAACAGCCGGTGGATTGTACCGTATATTCCCTGCAGGAGACTTCTTCAAGGGGAGATGCTGCTGATCTGATCAAGACGATCCAGCCGGAATATTTTCAGATGACAAACCGGATTCTAAACGAGGCAGAGCGTCATTTTGGAAAAATTGACCGCAGCATTCTGTTTCCGATGGCAGACCATATCGCGTTTGCGGTGCAGCGTTTGCAAAAAGGAGAGCAGATCTCCAATCCTTTGACGGAAGATATCAAAACATTGTTTCATTCGGAATTTAAAGTGGCGTCTCTCATACGACCGATTCTGAAAGAAGAGAAACAGATTGATATTGATGATGACGAGATTGGTTATGTGGCATTACACATTCATTCTGCACTGGAAAAAGAATCTGTTTCGGTGTCCATGCAGATGGCGCGGGCGGTGCGCGATTGTGTATCCATGATCGAGGAACAGCGCGGTATTCATATCAATGTGATGTCTTTAAGCTATAACCGTCTGATGAATCATGTGAAATATATGGTTGCCCGTGTGTTAAAAGGGGAGTCCCTGAAAGTCAATATGAATGATTATGTACAGCATAATTTTCCAGAGTCATATGAGCTGGCAACGACTGTCTGTGATCATCTGAGCCATGCGCTTCGTAAACCTCTGGAAGAACTGGAGATCGGATATCTGGCAATGCATATTGAGCGAGTAAGTCAGGATGATGAATAGTGTTCGCTTGTAAAAATGATCGAAAATATGTGATTTTTGGAAAAGCGGACAAATATAGGAAAAACGGATGAATACAAAAATGCGGGTTGATGTAAGTGCATCGTCCCGCATTTTTTGCAATATACCAGTTCGATTTATCTCAGTCGAGAAGACTCCCACTTCTGCAAGTGGTGAGTAATA
>NZ_JRFU01000111.1 GCF_003122485.1 Eubacterium ramulus | reverse complement strand
TCTTTATTCAACACAACACCGGTGTATACTTTGCCGTCTCTTGTGTGTACGGTACAGTTTTCACCGTCAGCAGTACTCCACTGATGTCCACCGAGGGTTGTCGGGCGCAGACGACCGTTGCTTTTGATGGAACGGACCATAGCACCAAGGGTATCTACATGTGCTGCAAGAATCAAAGGACTTCCTTCGCCACCGATCGTTACAAGGACGTTACCTTTGCGGGAGCGTTCCGGTGTGTAACCCATGCTTTCCAGTGTAGAAACCAGATACTGAGTGACTTCTTTGGTAAAGCCTGTCGGACTTGGAATAGAAGTCAGCTGCTTTAGCTGATCAGTAATAAAAGTAATAGTTGAATTTTTCATAATCAAACTCCTTAATAGTATATTTTTGATCTGCATGAATCATACATTTATAGCAAAGAGGTTTGCTCTGTTATTCTATAACGAAACAGAAAAAAATTCTAGTACAAAAATAGGGCAGCGCCAGCTGTGGCACGGTTTGGAGTGAATGAAATGTGGTGGCTGGCAGGAGGACATGCACACAGGACGGTAGGACATTTTTCGTTGCAGGAGCGAGCATAGCCTGCCTCCGGGAGTGTGTCTGAGCACGCTGGTTTTGCGTGTGAGTTCGCGGGAGGAGGCAGAGATAAGCGGCGCAGCGGATGCAGAAAAATGTCCGTGTCCGTGTGCATGTCCTCCTCCAGTCCCTATTTCAGGAAGGTAAAATTATACAAAATATCCGAATTTTTCAGTGCTGACTTTTGCATGTTTTTACCTTATTATTAAAAATATTCTGCAAAGTAAAGACAAAAGGAGGAAAAGTGTACGCACCACAAAAACAGGTGTGCGAAAAATAAATACAAAAATTAGCTATTTTAGTTGACCATTATGAAAAAAGCAGGTATAATAATTAATATTGTCGACAATTTACAATAGTAAAGCATTACAGAATTGTACTAGATTGGCGACAGCGTGACGTATGAGAATGAGAGAGGAAAGGTGTAAAAAATGGCAAAGTACACAGCACGAAGAGTCTTAATGGCGATTGTCACGGTGCTGGTAGTTGCATGTGTTACGTTTTTCTTGATGAATGCAATCCCGGGAAATCCGTGGTTATCTGAGAAAACACCGACACAGGCCACTATCGACGCTTTAAATGCTAAATATGGACTTGACCAGCCCAAGATTGTTCAGTTGGGCAAATATCTCGGAAATCTTCTTCACGGAGATTTCGGTACATCAATCAAAATGCAGAAAAACCGTGCAGTATTAGACATTATCAAAGAAATGTTCCCGGTTTCTGCAAAAGTAGGTGTGTTTGCACTTTTATGGGCAGTTGCAGTTGGACTTCCGCTTGGATGTCTGGCAGCTTACAAGAGAGGTACATGGGTAGACAGCTTCCTTAGAGTTGTATGTACTATCGGTATTTCCATGCCTGGATTCGTAGTTGCAACATTATTACTTCACACATTGTGTGGAGGTATTCCGGGATTTAAAGTATTCCCGGCATTATTTGACGGAACACCAAAGAGTTATGTCCTGCCATGTCTGGCATTAGGATTTTACCCGATGTGTTATCTGTCACGACAGACCAGAACAGCGATGCTGGATTCCATCAATCAGGAATATATTAAGACAGCACGTGCAAAAGGTCTGAAAAACGGTAAAATTATTTTCAAACATGCACTGAGAAATGCACTGATTCCGGTTATCACTTATCTGGGACCGCAGATTGCATTTACACTGTGCGGCGGTATGGTTGTTGAACAGGTATTCTCTATCCCGGGACTGGGACGTTATTTCATTCAGGCTATCCAGAACCGAGATTATCCGCTGATCATGGGAACCACAATTTTCCTGGCTTCCTTTATTGTTATCATGAACCTGATCGTTGACCTGTGCTACAAACTGGTAGATCCGCGTATCAATCTGGCGAAGGGAGGAAATTAAGCATGTCTGGAAAGAAAAGATTTCAAAAGCCAGGCTCTCTTCAACCAAATATTGATGATATTTTAGAGTGGAGCAAATTACCGGAGGATGCGTTTGATCCGGCAAGCTCTCAGGAAAAAGCTGATTTTATCAAAGATCGCAAGAGTGTTTCCTACTGGGCAGATGCATGGCGCCGTCTTCGCAGAAACAAAGTTGCAATGGTTGCTCTGGGTATTATCATTGCCTTGGTTATTTTCGGATTTGTGGGACCGAGCGTGGTTCCTTATACTTATAAGCAGCAGGTACGTGGTTCTGAGGCATTACATCCATGGCATTATACTCTGGAAGATCAGGAGAAAATCAATGCCTATATGGAAGAACATAACAATACCGAAAACCTGACACCGGATGAGGCAGTCGAGAAAGCAAAAGCCGAAGCTGAAGCAGAAGGTAAGGAATTAAGTCGTATTGAAGAATCAAAGATTCGTGCGAAAGCAAGTGTTTCCCAACAGAAAGAGAGCGAGGAACATGTAACAGAGGCAGAGGCGGCAAAAGCACTTGGCATCAAACACAAAGCCTTTGGATATTCTACACAGGAACTTCAGAAAAAAGCAGATGGTGAGAAAGTATTCCCACATGTATTTGGTACAGATGATCAGGGACGTGATATCATGGTCCGTGTCATGGTGGGAACAAGAATTTCTATCATCGTTGGTGTATGTGCTGCGATCATCGTTTTGATCATTGGTGCTTTATATGGATCTATTTCAGGTTATTGCGGCGGTGTCGTAGACACTGTTATGCAGCGTATTGTTGAGATCATTTACTCCATCCCGGAGATGCTGATCATCCTGCTGCTTTCCGCAACTTTAAAACCGGCGCTGGAACAGTTCCAGAATTCCGGTGATGGTCCGCTGCAGAATCTGGTAACAATTCTTGGACCAAACCTGATCTCCATGTTTATCGCATTCGGTTTGTTATACTGGGTAACCATGAGCCGAATCATCCGTGGACAGATCCTTCAGTTAAAACAGCAGGAGTACGTTACAGCAGCCCGCGCACTTGGTGCAAAAGGCGGACGTATCATTGGAAAGCATCTGCTTCCGAACTGTATCGGACAGATCATTACAACCACATTCCTGCAGATTCCATCCGCAATCTTCCTGGAATCCTTCCTTTCTTTCATCGGTGTAGGTGTATCTGCTCCGCTGACAAGTTTAGGTTCTATGTGTTCTGAGGCTTTAAGTGGTCTGAGCACATATCCATACAGATTATTTATCCCGGCAGGAATCCTGAGTCTTATGATCTTGGCTCTGAACCTGTTCGGTGACGGACTTCGTGATGCATTAGATCCGAAGCTGAAGAAATAAGGAGAGGAGGAGACAATATGGAACAGGAAAAGAAAAATGATAAACTGTTAGAGGTCAGAGATCTCAAGGTCTCTTTCTTTACTCCGGCAGGAGAAGTTAAAGCAGTAAACGGAATTTCTTACGATGTAAACTATGACGAAGTTATGGGTGTCGTAGGCGAGTCCGGTTCCGGTAAAAGCGTGGAAGCATATTCTATCATTGGATTACTTCAGAATCCGGGTAAAGTAGTGGGCGGTTCCATTACTTTCGAGGGACAGGATATGTTGTCAAAAACAAAAGATGAGATGATCGCTTTCCGTGGAAAAGAAGTAGCAATGATCTTCCAGAACCCGATGACCTGTCTGAATCCGGTATATACCATCGGAAATCAGCTGGTTGAGGCTCTGAAAGCACATGATAAAAATGTCAGCAAAGAGGACGCTGAGAAGCAGGCAATGAAGATGCTGGAAGAAGTAGGTATCAACAACGTGGAAAAACGTATGAAACAGTACCCGCATGAGCTTTCCGGTGGTATGCGTCAGAGGGTTATGATCGCCATGGGACTGATCTGTCATCCGAAGCTTCTGATCGCCGATGAGCCGACAACTGCTCTGGATGTAACCATCCAGGCGCAGATTCTGGAACTGATGAAAAAGCTTCAGAAACAGAATCACATGGGTATTATCTTTATCACACATAACCTTGGTGTTGTAGCAGAAATCTGTGATAAGGTTTCTGTTATGTACGCAGGTAAAATGGTAGAGCAGGGACCGGTTGATGATATTTTCTATAATCCGGGTCATCCTTATACAAAAGGTCTGCTTCGCTCTATGCCGCGTGTAGATGCTGAGAGCTATGAGCGTCTGATCCCGATTGAAGGTTCACCGGTCGATATGTTAAATCCGCCGGAAGGATGTCCGTTCGCACCGCGTTGTGAGCATGCCATGAAGATCTGTCTGCAGCAGATGCCGCCATATGTGGAGATGGGAGAGAACCATCGTGCTGCATGCTGGTTGCGTGTGCAGGACTGTCTGGAAGAAGCAAAAAAAGTTGATACTCAGACAGAGAATATTGAAAAAACGGAGGTAGACAACCATGAGTGAGAAAAATGATGTACTTGTTCAGGTTGATCACCTGAAAAAATATTTCCCGGTAAAGGGATTAAAAGGACCTGGTGTACAGGCCGTAGAAGATATTTCTATCTTCATTAACCGTGGAGAGACACTTGGTCTGGTAGGTGAGTCCGGATGTGGAAAAACTACTTTGGGACGAACCATTCTTCAGTTACACGAGCCGACTTCCGGAACAATTGTTTATGATGGAGAGACAATTTTTGAGAGAGAGGATCCGTGGGTGAGAGATGCAGAGGGTAATCTGCATCCGGTAAAAGTACCAAAGGCAAAACAGGAAAACATGCTTCCATACAGACGGAAAATGCAGATTATTTTCCAGGATCCGTCCGCAAGTCTGGATCCGCGTATGACAGTCGGTGAGATTATCGGAGAGGCACTGGATATTCATAATTTGTGCCCGAACAAAAAGGATCGTACTGATCGTATCAAAGAACTGCTTGGACGGGTAGGGCTGAATACAGAGCATGCAAACCGTTATCCGCATGAGTTCTCCGGTGGACAGCAGCAGCGTGTCGGCATTGCCCGCGCACTGGCAGTAAAACCGGAATTTATCGTTTGCGACGAGCCGATTTCCGCACTGGATGTTTCCATTCAGTCACAGGTTGTAAATATGCTGGAAGATATGCAGGAAGAAATGGGACTGACCTATCTGTTCATCGCGCATGATATTTCCGTTGTACGTCATATTTCACACCGTATCGGCGTAATGTATCTGGGAACTATGGTAGAGCTGGCAGAGAGCTATGAGCTGAACCGCCATCCGTTGCATCCGTATACGCAGACACTGCTTTCCGCAGTACCTGTTCCGGATCCGGAGGTGAGCAGAAGCAGACAGCGTATCGTTCTGGAAGGAGATATTCCTTCTCCGATGAATCCGCCAAGTGGATGCCGTTTCCATACACGTTGTCCATATGCAATGGATAAATGTAAAGAATGTGTACCGAAATTCAAAGAGTATGAAAAAGGTCACTGGGTGGCATGCCACCTTCTGGAGCAGTAGAAAAACTGCTTTTGCCTCCTGTGAGACGGCTCTCATTTTTACAAGTGAGAGATTTTGAGATTGGATAACACAGGGAAACCTGTTTATCAATAAAACTTTTAAAGGAGAGTACTATGAAAAAGAGATTGGTATCAGTTGTATTAGTTGCAGCATTTGCTTTTTCCATGCTTGCAGGCTGTGGAAGCGACAACAGCGCATCTAACGACAACAACAAAACATCTGCAGATGCAGAGCAGACAGCAACTAACGACGGCGATGGATTCAACATTACTGTAAACTTCGCATCCGAGCCGATGACAATGGATCCGGCCCTGAACTCCGCAGTAGATGGTTCTGTTATGGCTAACCATTTATTCGAAGGTCTGATGAAATGGGAGAGCACAGGTGAGGAAGTTGAAGGTTCTGAAGGAACTTGCGACAGTGCAAAACTTACTTACGGCCAGGCTGAGAGCTATGACAAAACAACAAATGATGATGGAACTGTAACATACACATTCCACCTTCGTGATGGCATCAAATGGTCTGACGGAAAAGATGTTACAGCAGGCGACTTTGAGTATTCCTGGAAACGTCTGGTTAGCCCGGATACAGCAGCAGATTACAACTACATGCTTGATTGTGTTGTAAACGCAAATGAGATTATGGCTGGTGAGAAAGATCCTTCTGAGTTAGCTGTAAAAGCAGTGGATGACAAAACATTTGAAGTAACTTTAACAACAGATCTTCCATATTTTGAAGAGCTGTGTGCATTCCCGGCTATGATGCCTGTACGTCAGGACATCATCGAGGCTAATGGTGATCAGTGGACATTTGATCCTTCTACATACATCTCCAATGGTCCATACAAACTGACAGAGTGGACACACAACTCTCAGATCGTAATGGCTAAAAACGAGAACTACTATGATTATGCAAATCTTGGACCGGATACCATCACATTCAAACTGATGGATGATTCCAACGCTATGCTTTCCGGTTTCAAATCCGGCGAGCTTGATTACATCCAGGAGGCTCCGCAGGCAGAACTTCCGAACCTGATCGCTTCCGGCGATATGAAGATCGTAGATTACCTTGGAACATATTATGTATGCTTCCAGACACAGAAAGCTCCTTTCGATAATCCGAAAGTACGTGAGGCATTCACACTTGCTGTTGACCGTAACTACATTGTTGAAAAAGTAACTCAGTCCGGACAGGTTGAAGCTGGTGCTTATGTACCAAGCGGTATCTCTGATGCTGAGGAAGGATCTGACTTCCGTAAAGATGGTGGAGATTACTATGATCCGACAAAAGATGCTTATGAAGCAAACTGCGAGAAAGCCAGACAGCTCCTTGCAGAGGCTGGTTACCCGAACGGTGAAGGATTCCCGGTTGTAGAGTACCTGTACAACACAAACGATGCTCACAAAGCTGTTGCTGAAGCACTTCAGAACATGTGGGAGCAGGAACTTGGCGTAACAGTTACACTGAACAATCAGGAGTGGAATGCATTCCTTCAGACACGTAAAGATGGTGATTTCTCTATCGCACGTAACGGATGGATTTCTGATTACAATGATCCGGTATCTTTCCTTGATATGTGGGTAACAGGTGGTGGAAACAACGACGCTCAGTACGCTAACCCAGATTACGATAACCTGATCAGCCAGGCGAAAGCTGAATCTGATCCTGCTGCACGTATGAAACTGTTACATCAGGCAGAGGACATCTTAGTAGGTCAGGATTACGTAGTTGATCCGCTGTACTTCTATACACAGAAATATATGCTGCGTGATGGAATCGAAGGCATGTACTACACACCACTGGGATACTTCTTCTTCGGATATTGTACACAGTCTAAGTAGTAAATGACATGAAAAGGAATCCTGCTTGCAGGATTCCTTTTTTAAAAGAAAATATATAATTTACTATATAGAATGACTTTATATTTCAGTACAGGATGTATGTAATAAGATTTTAATGAAAAGGATATGAACAAAGAGAGCATGTCTTTTTCAATGAGATTTTATTAACAGACAGTAAAATTACTTTATATATAAATACATAGGAGTAATTGGTTTAGGAGGATTCACTATGCGAGCGTATGAAAGATTATTAAATTATGTAAAAGTCTGGACAACCAGTGACGAGGAAAGTACCACTTCTCCGACCACTGCACGTCAGTTTGATCTGGCAAAACTGCTGGTGGAAGAAATGAAAAACATGGGCATCGAAGATGCTATGATGGACGAATATGGATATGTGTATGGTCATATTCCGGCAACTCCGGGATATGAGAACCGTACAGCAATCGGTTTTATCGCACATATGGATACCGCACCGGATTACAGCGGAGAAAATGTAAAACCGCAGATCATTGAAAATTATGATGGAAAAGATGTGGTTCTTGGAACTTCTGGTAGAACATTGACTGTTTCTGATTTCCCTGCATTACAGCAGATGGCAGGCAGAACTCTGATCACTACAGATGGAACCACTTTACTTGGTGCCGATGACAAAGCTGGTATTGCTGAAATTCTGACTGTTGCTGAAGAATTATTAAAAGGCGATATCCCTCACGGAAAAGTATGTATCAGCTTTACTACCGATGAGGAAGTTGGAAGTGGAGCCTGCCATATGGATCTGGAACGTTTTGGCGCACCGTATGCTTATACGGTAGACGGTGGTGCGGAAGGCGAGATCCAGTTTGAAAACTTTAATGCAGCTTCCGCTGAATTTGCGATCCATGGTGTGAACGTACATCCGGGTGAGGCAAAAGACATTATGGTCAATTCCATGAAAATCGCAATGGAATTACAGAGCATGCTGCCGGAGCAGGAAGCACCGGAACACACCGAAGGCTATGAAGGATTTTTCCATCTGATGGAGCTGAACGGAAGCGTGGAAGAAACCACAATGGGATATCTGATCCGTGAATTTGATGCAGAAAAATATGAATCGCGCAAAGCACTGATGCAGGAAATCACAGCTTCCTTAAATAAAAAATACGGTGAGGGAACTGTCGAGCTGAATCTGAAAGATTCTTATCGCAATATGCGTGAGAAAATTGAGCCATGTATGCAGCTTATTGATTTTGCAGTTCAGGCATGCAAAGATGCGGACGTTACACCAGATATTGCCCCGATCCGCGGAGGCACAGACGGTGCACGTTTAAGTTTTGTGGGACTTCCGTGCCCGAACCTTGGAACCGGCGGTTACGGATTTCATGGTGCCTATGAGCATATCACGGCAGAAGGTATGGATAAAGCTGCTGCAATTATAAAAAATATTGTGCTGCAGTTTGCAAAATAATAGAAAAATACCATATGTAGATGATTTTTCGGTACTATCATGTGCAAAAAACTTTATATTATCGTGTTATCATAGTAAAGTATTAGCAAATGCAAGTGTAAAATAAGCTTCATAGAAACTGTGAGAGAAATACAGATAGAGATTGTAAGAAAGAGTAGGAAATTTTATGGGTGCATTATTGTATCAGACGTTAAGAGAGAGCATTGTGGATGCCATCCGCAGCAAAATTTTTAACCATGAGATCAAATCTGGACAGCGTATCGTGGAATTGGAGCTGGCGAAAGAATTTCATACAAGCCGGGGACCGATCCGTGAGGCACTCCGACAACTGGAAAATGAAGGGATTATTGTGTATACAAGAAACGTAGGTTGTTCCGTGAAAGAACTTTCTTTTCAGGATTCCTATGAGGTATATCTGCTGAGAACCAATTATGAGGTTATCAGTGTGCGATTTCTGCAGGGAAAAATCCCGGAGGACACTATGCAGCGCCTGGAAGAGATTCTGGATCGAATGAAAAATCTGACTGCAGAGGAGTTTGACCAGGTATTTGAATGTGATAATGAATTTCACGAAGAACTGGTCAAAATGTGTGGAATGCCACGGGTTCAGAAAGCCTGGAAAGAACAGTATTACGGAAATCTGTTTGCCGGATATGATCTGGTGCAGGATAAAGAAGCCGTTGCAAAACGCCAGTATGCGTCACATAAGGTCATCTTTGACGCTTGTGTGTCCGGGGATTGCGAGGCAATCTGCAAAGCCATTAAGGATCATTATTGGAGAACCATTGCCGGAATGATGCGCGATCAAAAAGTAGATGCGCCGCAGCTTGAACTTGGCTGGAATGAGGCGTTTTAGAACTCTTTTGTGATAGAACGGTAGACTGTGAATGGAAAATCAGCTTTATTTTTTCTTGTCAGCTAATAATCGCTTTCCAAGAAAAAATAAAGCTGATTTTCCAATATATGTGTAAATAGCGGGCTCAGAGCAAATTTTTTCTGGCGAGCGATTGTTAGCTGACAGAAAAAATTTATCTGAGTCCGCTTTCGTAAACCTATCGTATAGCCACAGCGACATAAAGTAAGGGTTAGCAGAGTCCCTTTTCATAACTTATATTTAAACCACACAATTACCCGAAGCAAAAATCCTACGATTTTGAAAAAACGTCGTTTTTTAGACGAAAGTCGGAAATTGTATGGTTGACTGTTAAAATCTGCTTTCGTATAATGTTTGTTACAGCTTAAACATAACAAAGAAAACAGCTTCCTATTAAATGGAGAAAAACAGGAGAATGCATAGAAGTATGAAAAATGTACTGAAAATTTTTAAAAGAGATCTGAAGCGTCTGCTTCGGAACCGTGCAGCGGTACTTGTAATTGGCGGTGTGTGTCTGCTTCCGTCCCTGTACGCATGGTTCAATATCGATGCCAATATGGATCCTTATGGAAATACGAAAGGCATTAAAGTTGCGGTGGCAAACTGTGATGAAGGAGCCAGCATCGCACAGATGACACTGGATGCCGGTGAGACGATCATTGAGAATCTGAAAGAAAATAAGCAGCTTGGATGGACCTTTGTCGATGAAGATGAAGCGAAAGAAGGCGTAAAATCCGGAGAATATTATGCAGCGATCGTTATTCCGGAGGATTTCAGTGATTCATTGCTCAGTATTTTGTCCGGAGATATTAAAAAACCGGAATTAGACTATTATATTAATGAAAAGAAGAATGCCATTGCACCGAAGATCACAGATACCGGAGCAACGACTTTACAGCAGCAGATCAATGATACTTTTTCTTCTGTTGCATCGGAGGCAATTTCGGAAGTAATCAGTTCTTCCGCAGGAAATCTGACGGTAGATGTGGATCAAACCAATTCGGAACTGTTACAGACGATTCAGGATGTGCGTGAGAACCTGTCCGGTTATCAGGGCGTTTTGACAGATTTTCAGGACACCGTAAAGCAGTCTGACAGTCTGATCAACGATACGGTAAAGACACTGGATCAGGTAAAAGATTCTGTAAAATCTGTCTCTGACACATTGAATACCAGCACCGATCTGTTAAAGGAGAGCCGACTGTCAACCAGCTCCTTTGCTACACAGATTTCAAACAGTTTATCGGATGGAGAAAGTTTTGTAAACGATGCCTATATCAATGCGGCAGTAAAATTTGGAAAATTGGAGACACAGGCAGAACAGATTGCAACCTCTGTGTCTGGAAGTATTGATTCTGTAAACGAATTAAATCAGAAAAACAAACAGATTCTGGATGAACTTTCCAAACTGCATGACAGCATCGGTGGAGATTCTCAGATTTCTGCAACGATTGGAGAGCAAATCACAAAACTGCAGCAGCAGAATCAGGAATTTTCACAGCTTTTGGATTCCTTAAACAGCGGAAATTCAGCAATTGCAGACAGCATAAAAAATGCTCAGACAACACGTACCAGTCTGGAACAGATTGCAGAAAACAGCAAAAATTCCCTGCGTGATTATAAAAACTCTCTGAGTCAGGACACCCTTCCGAACGTAGATGATTCATTGGATGCGGTGGCTTCCGTCAGTGGTAATTTTTCTGCAATTTTATCCGGAATTACACCAACGGTGGATCAGTTAAAGGCAATGCTGCAGCAACTGCAGACCAGTCTGGATGACAGTGTGAATGCTCTGACCAAGACGGGAGAAGCACTGGAAAAAGTCGACGCGCAGCTTGCATCTACAGCAACCGATGTGCAGGCATTACAGAGTTCTGAAGCATATCAGCAGATTTTGTCTCTGGAAGGCATTGATGCAGAAGCTATTTCGGACTTTATGTCCTCACCGGTTTCCATCACCTCAGAAGTACTGTATGATGTGAAAAATTATGGTTCCGGCATGACACCGTTTTACACCAATCTGGCATTGTGGGTTGGTGGTCTGATCCTGGTTTCTATTTTGAAGCAGGAAGTAGACAAAGATGAAGAGGTGTCCGATTTTTCTTCCACCAGCGCATATTTTGGCAGATGGCTGCTGTTTGTCGTACTGGGACTGATCCAGGGATTTATTGTGTGTCTGGGTGACCTGATCTTGTTGAAAGTACAGTGCGTCCATCCGGTCGTATTTGTCTGCACGGGTGTATTTTGCTCTTTTGTGTATGTCAATATCATTTATGCACTGGCACTGACCTTCAAGCATATTGGAAAAGCACTGGGTGTATTTTTCATCATTTTACAGATACCGGGATCTTCCGGAACCTATCCGATTGAGATGATGCCGGGATTTTTCCAGAAACTCAATCCGTTCCTGCCGTTTACTTATTCGATTCGGGCAATGAGAGAATGTATTGCGGGATATTATGACCATACTTATGTGAAAAATCTGACGGTTCTGTGGGTGTTTGTTGCACTGGCACTGTTTATCGGTCTGGTGCTTCGCCCATTGCTGATGAACCTGAACCATTTGTTTGACCGCAGACTGGAAGAAACAGAAATGATGGTAGGCGAGACTGCCACCAGCGAAAAACAGCTTCCGCAGGCACAGCTGATGTTGAAAACATTAATGCAGAATGAGGAGACCAAGAAGAAATTCATTGAAAAATCCGGACAGTTCGAACAGCGTTATCCGAAGATGATCAAGATGGGATTTGCCGGAATTATCATCATTCCGCTGGTATTTTTAATCTTATCATTCAGTCTGCAGGCAAAATTTGTATTTCTGATTTTGTGGATCTTATCATTGATCGCACTGGTGGTATATCTGATCTGTGTGGAGTATGTTCATGACAGGATCGAGCGGCAACTTGAAATGAGCGGCCTGACAGAGAAAGAACTGATGGATATGATAAAGGGGGGGAATGACAAATGAAAAACATCTGGAAAATTTTTCAAAGAGATATGATGCGAATCCGCAAAAATGTCATTGCCCTTGTGGTTATCGTTGGTATCAGCGTGGTTCCGTGTCTGTATGCGTGGTTTAATATTGCGGCAAGCTGGGATCCGTATTCCAATACCGGCAATCTGAAAGTCGCAGTTGCCAGTGTGGATGAGGGATATGAGGGAAGCCTGATTCCACTGGAAATTAATATCGGTGATCAGGTGTTGTCTGCTTTGCGGGAAAATACGCAGATGGAATGGGTATTTACCACAAAAGATAAGGCAACTGCCGGTGTAAAATCCGGAAAATATTACGCAGCGATTGTAATCCCGAAGGATTTCAGTAATAAAATGATGAGCGTTTTTTCTGAAAATGTAGAAAAACCAGAGATTACTTATTATTCCAATGCAAAGGAAAATGCGATCGCACCGAAGGTTACCGATAAAGGAGCCAGTGCGGTGCAGCGTCAGGTAAATCAGGTCTTTATTGAGACAATTTTGGATACTACACTGACTGTATTGCAGGCGGTTTCGAATATGACAGAGGCAAGCGGTGCAGAGACAATCGTAAGTAATCTGAATACAAATCTGAATCGGATCTCCGGAGATTTGAGTGCATCTGCCGGTCTGTTACAGAGTTTTTCTGACATGACAGTATCGGCACAGAATCTGCTGAATTCAACCACTGAGTTTATGCAGAGTGCACAGACACAGTCTCAGGAGAGCAAGCAAACCTTTCAGAAGAGTAAGGATAGCTTTTCAGATATTGACAGTGCACTGGATGCGGCGACTGACAACGTAGAAACGGCTTTAAATGCGACACAGTCTGTATATGATGAGATGAATCAGACAATCACAAAAGCCTTTGAGACCCAGAGTCAGGATACAGAAACGGTTGCATCCACATTAGACACACTGGCAGCAAAAGTACAGAAGATCATTGATTCTTATCAGTCTGTCCGTGATGCGGTGGCATCAATCTCAGACAGCCATTCGGAACTTGCTTCAGCGGTAGATGCGGTGGTATCCCGTATGGATACTTCGATTAAAGCGCAGCAGGAACTGCATGATAAACTGCAAAATACAGCACAGTCTTTGCGTGATACGACGACAGATATTGCGACGGCGAAGAAAGAATTGCAGGATCTTTTTGCAACGAATGGAACACAGATCGCAGATGCAACAAATGAGTATCAGTCGTCCATGGAGACTTCCTTAAATAAGCTGACGGATGCACTTGACAGTTCAAAAACCAAGATTTCCAGCTTGTTGTCCCAGTTGGAAAAAAGCACCGACGGCATTTATTCTCTGACCGATGCGGCGGATTCGGATCTGACACAGATTCAGAGTGTACTGGCAGATTCCGGAAAACTGCTAAACGATGCAGCAGACAAGATTTCCGATACGACGGCGAAATTGGATGAGATGGAGCAGAGTGGAGATTTCTCAGAACTGGAATCTATTATTTCCGGAGATCGTAGTTCCATCAGTTCCTTCCTGGCAGCCCCGGTTTCACTCAAAACACACAAGGTGTATGAGATTGCGAACTATGGTTCCTCCATGGCGCCGTTCTATTCCGTTCTTTCCATCTGGATCGGCGGTATTGTGCTGGTTGCAATGTTGAAAGTCAATGTGTCGGAGAAATGCACGGAAGGTTTGGAAAATGTAAAACTGTATCAGGTTTACTTCGGTCGTTTTATCACATTTTTGATCGTAGGTCTGTTCCAGAGTACACTGATCGCATTGGGAGACCTATTATATCTTGGCATTCAGTGTGAGCATCCATTTTTGTTCCTGCTTGCCTGCTGGTTTTCCAGCATCGTATTTGTCAACATTATCTACACCCTGACAGTATCTCTGGGCGATATCGGAAAAGCGGTCAGCGTTATTTTGCTGGTTGTACAGGTTGCGGGAACCGGTGGTACTTTCCCGATTGAGGTTGCACCGAAATTTTTCCAGGCGGTTTATCCGCTGCTTCCGTTTACCCACAGTATGGCGGCACTCCGTGAGACGGTGGGCGGTATGTATGGAATGAATTATTGGATCGACCTTGGAAAACTTGTAATCTTCTTAGTGATTTCCCTGATCGTCGGTCTGGTTCTTCGAAAACCGATCATCAAGTTGAACGATGCGTTTACGGAAAAATTAGAAGAAACAAAATTGATGTAAGGAATCATCAGGAAAATGTAATTGATATTTATAAAAAGAGGCTCTGTCATGTAAGAAAACGTGGCAGAGCTTTTTTAAATGCACAGGAAACGTTGTATTGCAAATAAACCGTAAAATATCTGTATTTTATTTGAAAAACGATAGGTCGTATGCTATCATCTAAAAATAGAAATTAAAAGAAGCATTAAAAATTAGATTGATACGTGACAATAAGAATGAGAAGGTGTTTGGGAAACATCTTTGGGAATAGAGAGTTGGGAGATAGATTGTAATGCCAGCAAAAAAAGAATCAGGTATCACACGGAAGGCAATCGGTGTACTGACAGTGTTGCTTGTTATATTTATTCTGATCATGATGCGGTTAGTTTCCGGGATTCAGGGAACTGCCCGTGTGGTTAATTATGCGGGACTGGTGCGTGGAGGGACACAGCGCTGGATCAAGATGGAGATCACCGGCAATCCAAGAGATAAAATGATGGAAGCGGTAGAATCGTACATTGATGGTCTGCAAAACGGAAGTGAAGATCTGGGACTGGTACGCTTAAAAGATGCAAAGTATCAGGCAAAGGTGGAAGAACAAAAAGAATATTTTCAGAAGCTGAAAGAGGAAGTACAGCATGTCCGGGAGAGTGGGTATTATAATACCAATATTATTGAGGACAGTGAGACTTTTTTCCAGATCTGTGATGATGCCACCGGACTTGCGGAAGCGTATTCTCAGAGGAAAGCATCACAGCTTGATATTCTGGAAAAAGTGGTAACGGTTGATATTCTGGCATTGATTTTTCTGACTGCACTGGAACTGGTGCGGGCGCTTCGCTATGCCGCCCTGAACCGGGAATTGCAGAAAAAAGTGTATCTGGATGAAGCGACCGGAATCCCAAATAAAAATAAATGTGAAGAACTTTTGAGCGCAGCGGAGCCAGTGACGGAAAAAGTGGCATTGTGTGTGTTTGACTTGAATAATCTCCGTGTCATCAATAACAGTCTGGGACACGAAAAAGGAGATGCCTATATCCGCAATTTTGCACAGCTTTTGTATGAGATCGTTCCCAAGGAATATTTTGTCGGCAGAAATGGCGGCGATGAATTTATTGTGCTGTTTTATGACATGGATCATCTGGAAGTGCAGGAGCAGTTAAAACGAATTGAAGAACATGTGGCAGTTTATTCCGCGACACGTGCGGAAATGCCGATCAGTTACGCCGTTGGTTATGCGCTTTCTACGGATTGGGAAGGAAGCACCATGCGGATGCTGTTTGACCGGGCAGACCGCAATATGTATATTCACAAAAATCATATGAAACTGGAGGAATCCCGTGCAGAAAAGCAGATGGACCGTCAGCTATTGCGGAAACTTCGTTTTCCGGGGCATAAGTTTTCGGAATGTATGTATTGTGATGCGAAGCGTGATATGTACCGTATGATCCGAAAAAGTGAGGATTTTATTTTGGCATCCGAGGGAAATTATTCCGGCGCAGTGGAACAGCTGACACTGGAACTGGCAGAATATAAGGATCAGGATACCATTTTGCAGCAGCTTCGGGTGGAAGCACTGGCAAAAAATCTGACCAGTGAGCGTCCGACCAGAGAATTTCAGATTCAATTCCGGGATAAATCGGAGGCAGTCTATGGTCGAATTTTTGTACTGTTTGTGGATGCAGATGAGACCGGAGCGCTGCATCATTTCCTGCTGGCATTTGAGAAGGTGCATAATGCGGTCAATGACATGGCAGATGCACGGTTTCAGCTGCAGCAGTATTATGAGCAGATGAAACAGTCGGTGCTGGAAGATGAGAATTATGTAGATGCGCTGCTTGGAAATGCAGACATTATTTATTCTGTGAATCTGACAGAAGATGTGTTGGAACAGAACTTTTTTAAACCGGGAGAATCAAACAAACTGGAGGATCTTTCAGACCTTGGTATGGAGCTTCCGTGTTCATATGATGCCTACTGTCAGAAATATTGTGAGCGGCTCAGTCAGGAGACACGGGCAGCTTACCGCATGATCGATACATCTGATAAACTGCTGAAACGTTTTGAAAATGGTGAAAATCAGGTCGTGATCGAATATCGGGAAAAAGGAAGCGATGATAACTATTACTGGATACAAAAGACGGTGTTGATGTCAGAAAATCGTATTTACGATGTGGTAAGTGACAGTGAAGTGGATGCCGTGCATGGAATCGTTCTGTTGCGAAATGTGACAGAACTTCATGCGCAGGAGCAAAAGGAAATGGAAGATCTCCGGGTGGCTTATGAGGAAGCAGAAGCTGCAAATCAGGCAAAGACGGCATTCTTAAGCCGGATGAGTCACGATATCCGCACACCGATCAACGGTGTAATGGGAATGCTGGAGATGATCCGTCATAACCGTGAGGATCAGGCAAAAGTGGATGAATGTCTGGAAAAAATAAATGTGTCCGCAGAACATCTGCTGCTTTTGATCAATGATGTGCTGGATATGAGCAAACTGGAGGCAGGTTATATTGAACTGGAGCATGTACCGTTTGTGTTGGATGATGTGCTTCATGTGGTATCCACGCTGGTAGAGACGCAGATCGAGCAGATGAACATTGTATGCCAGTCTGTGCGTGGACCGATGGAGCATACCCGTCTGCTTGGCAGCCCGATACATTTTCGTCAGATTTTATTGAATCTGTTCAGCAATGCGGTAAAATACAACAAACCGGGTGGAAGAATTGACATTTATTCCGAAGAACTGTCTAACGAAGGAAATGCGGCATGGTTTTTATTTAAAATATCAGATACCGGTGTGGGCATGAGCAAAGAATTTGTGGAGACACAGTTATTTGAGCCATTTACACAGGAAAAAAATGATGCCAGAACACAGTACCGTGGAACCGGACTAGGTATGGCAATCGTAAAGGAACTGATCGAAGAAATGGGCGGTACGATTTCTGCGGAAAGTACGGTAAATGTGGGATCTACATTTACCGTTAAAATTCCGTTTGAAATTGATCAGACCGAAGTACAGGATGAGATGCCAAAACTGGATCTGAGTAAGAAACTGCTTTCCGGAACAAGGATTTTATTGGCAGAAGATAATGAGTTGAATATGGAAATTGCAGAGTTTATGCTGACAGAACAGGGAGCAAAGGTGTGTAAAGCATGGAACGGAAAGGAAGCGCTGGATGATTTTGCTTCTTCTGAGCCGGGAAGCGTTGACCTGATCCTGATGGATATCATGATGCCTGTTATGGATGGACTGGAAGCAGCAAGGAGAATCCGTGAGTTAGACAGAACAGATGCACAGACGGTTCCAATTGTTGCAATGACAGCAAATGCCTTTTTTGATGATATTGAGATGAGCAAAAAGGCAGGAATGAACGAACATCTGTCTAAACCGTTGAAAATGGAGTCTTTGGTAGAGACAATCTATAAATTGAGACATTCGAATACAAAGGAGCAGTAATAAAAAATCTCATCCTGCAGGAAATTGATCCTGTGGGATGAGATTTTTGCGTACAATCGGAATATTCTGAAAAAATCCGTTTGTATTTATCTCAGTCGAGAAGACTCCCACTTCTGCAAGTGGTGAGTAAT